>JADLEG010000182.1 GCA_020846275.1 Alphaproteobacteria bacterium | reverse complement strand
GATGAAGGCGCTGTTGGCCTTCGCGACGCTCTGCTGCGTCATCTGCACGGCCTGCTCGTAGCCCTTGGCGGCGGCTTCGTTGCCGGCCTTCACGAAGGCGTCGATGGTCTGCTTGCCGACGGCGGCGGCGTCCTCGAACGGCTTCGCGGCGGACTTGGCGGTCTGGGTCTTCTTCATGGGGAAAATCCTCTCTAGGGAAGCGGATGCCATTGCTGCAATGCAGCGTGATCCCAATATGGCAGGATTCCGCCGATAGTCAAGGTTTATTGTGCAGCGCAACACGATATTCTTCGGCGGCGCAGCGCAACTTGACTCCCATGTTATATTATTTCATTACTTATCCGCCTTCCCACGTCGCGATGGCCGCCTACGAATGTCGATTCACCACCATCCAGATACGCCGGGCAGCGGCGGGCCCCATGGCCATGTCCAGGCGCGCTGGTCGGCGATCGCGAGCGGCGTCGGCGGGAGGCTCCTTCGCCTCCTGCCGGCCGTCGCATTTCTGTGGCTGGCGGTCGCCTGGGCCCTGGCCGCCGGGACCGAATGATGCGGGGCGCCGCGATCCATATCCATGACCTGACGGTCGCCTATGATCGGCATCCGGCGATCCACCACGTGTCGGGCGAGTTCAAGCCCGGCAGCCTGACCGCCGTCGTCGGGCCGAACGGCGCCGGCAAGACCACCCTGCTCAAGGCGATGGTGGGGCTGCTGCGCCCGGCGAATGGCGGCGTGGAGCTGGTGGACGTGCGGCGCCAGGACATCGCCTACCTGCCGCAGCAGGCCGAGATCGACCGCGGCTTCCCCATCACCGTGCTCGATGCCGTGCTGACCGGGCACTGGGCGCGGGTCGGCGCGTTCGGCCGCGTGCCCGCCCAGCTCCGGCACGCGGCATCGCACGCGCTTGAGGCCGTCGGCCTCGCCGGCTTCGAGGAGCGCCCGATCGGCACGCTGTCCGCCGGGCAGTTCCAACGCGCGCTGTTCGCCCGCGTGATGCTGCAGGATGCGCCGCTGATCCTGCTCGACGAGCCTTTCAACGCGATCGACGCGCGCACGACGCGCGACCTTCTGGACCTGGTGCAGCGCTGGCATGGCGAGCGCCGCACGATCGTCGCCGTGCTGCACGACATGGAGATGGTGCGCGCGCATTTCCCCGACTGCGTGATGGTGGCGCGCGAATGCCTGGGCTGGGGGCCGACGGCCGAGATCGTGACGCCGTCGAACCTGCTGCGCGCGCGGCAGATGTCCGAGGCGTGGGACGACGACGCCGAGCAATGCCTTCGCCACACGGCGTGACGCGGATGCTCTACGACCTCCTGATCGCGCCGTTCGCCGAGTTCGCCTTCATGCGCCGGGCGCTGGTGGCGTCGCTGGCGCTGGCCGTGGGCTGCGGGCCGGTCGGCGTGTTCCTGGTCCTGCGGCGCATGAGCCTTGTGGGCGACGCGATGTCGCACGCGGTCCTGCCCGGCGCGGCGCTGGGCTTCGTCGTCGCGGGCCTGTCGCTGTTCTGGATGAGCCTGGGCGGGTTCCTGGCCGGGCTCCTGGTGGCGCTGCTGTCGGGGCTGGTCGCGCGCCTGACCACGCTGCGCGAGGATGCCAGTTTCGCCGCCTTCTACCTGATCTCGCTGGCCACCGGCGTGCTGCTGGTGTCGACCCATGGCAGCAACATCGACCTGATGCACGTGCTGTTCGGCACCATCCTTGCCGTCGACGACGCGGGGCTGCTGCTGGTCGCGACGATCAGCTCGGCCACGCTGGTCGTCCTGGCGCTGGTCTACCGGCCGCTGATCATCGAGTGCTTCGATCCCGGTTTCCTCGCCGCCGCCGGCGCGCGCGGCGGCTTCTACCACGCGCTGTTCATGGTGCTGGTGGTCATGAACCTTGTGGCGGGCTTCCAAGCCCTGGGCACGCTGATGGCCGTGGGCATGATGATGCTGCCGGCGACCGCGGCCCGGTTCTGGGCACGCGAGGTCTGGCCGCTCTGCGCCATCGCCGTCGGCATCGCGTTCGGGTCGGGCGCGGTCGGGCTGCTGGTCTCGTACCACGCCAACCTGCCCTCGGGGCCCGCCATCGTGCTGACCGCCGGCGTGGCCTATGTCGCCTCGGTCCTGTTCGGCTCCAACGATTCCCTGCTCGCTCGGCGTACGCCTCGCGTCCATCTCCGGGCCTGACCCCAAGGATTTTCAGCTCCAACTGCCCAAGGATGCCCTCAAATGGTTATGTTATTTCGTATCATTTTGTTCCTTGCCCTGGCGCTAGGGCTTTCCGGCAAGGGCGAGGCCCAGGAACCGGTCAAGGCGGTCGCGAGCTTCAGCATCCTGGGCGACATGGTGAGGAACATCGGCGGCAGCCGCGTCGCCGTTACCACCCTGGTCGGGCCGGACGGCGACGCGCATGTCTTCCAGCCGACGCCCGGCGACGCCCGGGCGGTGGCCGAGGCCAAGGTCGTGTTCGTCAACGGCCTGGGGCTGGAAGGCTGGATGGAGCGGCTGGCGCAAAGCGCCGCCTACAAGGGCGCGGTGGTCGTGGCGTCCAGCGGCATCCAGCCGCAGACGATGGAGGAGGAAGAG
>JADLEG010000181.1 GCA_020846275.1 Alphaproteobacteria bacterium | reverse complement strand
TCTGGCGCTTGTCCCAGTTGCCGAAATACGCCAGCAGCTCGACGAAGCCGTCGAGGTCGCCGCTGACCAGCGACTGCATGACGACCGGGATGTTCTTGCCGAGCTGGCCGTTGTAGAAAACGTCGACTTCGAGTTCGCCGTTGGTCAGCTCCTTCACGCGCTTGGCGAAGTGCGCCGTCGCCAGTCCCAACTCGGACTCCTGCGTGAGAAGGATGTTCACCTTCCACAGCGTCTTCGCGGAAGCGGGAAGCGCCAAGCCGATACAAATCGCGAATGCGGCAAACGCTCGAACGGCCAAAGATCGCGCCATTGAAACCTCCCCCCGTGCCGCGCAGGCACGCCACCCCAGGATTCGACAGGCTTTCGACTCCTAACAGATGGACATGGGGGAATCAACTGCCAATAAACTTGCATTCCTCGCAGTGATTACCGGACAATACTTGCAGCCGCTGAAATCTCGCCGACCCAAGCTCAGGACATGATGCGCCGAACGGCGACCGCCACGCCCGCGCAGAAAACGACGGCATCGCGCCGTCGCTCCGGTCGCATGGATCATCCATTGTCGCGCGGCTGGCGCGCCAGCCTCCGCCCGCGCGAAGCGGTCAGCGGCGCCGGCGCTTCGCAGGTTTCGGCGCGGGCAAGGCCGTGTCCGTCGCCGGCTCGTCCTCGTCCACGGTGCGTGGATAGGCGATCACCGCGAGATAGCGGACCGGCAGGCGCTTCAGTTCCTCCGGCCCATGCGGCGCGCCCGCATCGAAGAACAGGGAGTCCCCCGGCTCGAGATCGTAGGTCTTGTCGCCGTGCCGGTAGATGACCCGGCCTTCGAGCAAGTAGATGAACTGGGTCCCCGTTCGCTGGAACAGCGGGAACACTTCGGACTTCTGCGTCAGCGTCATCAGGTAGGGTTCGAGCGCATAGCGCTTTGCGGTCGTGTGCCCGAGGATCTGATATTTATGGCCGGCGCGAGTGCCCCGCCTTTCCACCTGGAGTCCCTGCCCCGCCTTCACGAACGTCGCGTCGCGCGTCTCCTCGTACCGGCGAAACAGCGAGGTGACCGGCACGTGCAGCGCCTGGGCGAGCGCCTGCAGCGTCGCCAGCGAAGGCGATGTGTTGGCGTTCTCGATCTTCGACAGCATGCCCATCGACAGTCCGGCCTGGCGCGCCACCTCGGCGACGGTCATGCCGAGGTTCCGCCGAAAGGCGCGCACTTCGGTGCCGATCGCGATTTCCAGGCTGTTGTTGTCGGCCAGGTCAAGGGGCTTGGCCTCCGCGCTGCGCTCCTGCGCGCCCGAGGCGGTGCGGCGTTTGGACCTGCGCATGGTGTGCTGCCCATCCCCTTTTTGGCGCTTACCGGGCGAGAGCCCGACTCTACCGCGACGCTCGCGCACTTGCCCGCCCGGCGACTAAGAGTTGCGATGTGTGGCCGAATTCAGGCGGGCTTTCAAGGACAAAAGCCTGCGGGCCGCCAGTTGGGCGCTCGCTGCCGATGCCGCATGCCCGAAGCGGTCCCGAATGCCGCCGGGCGGTGCGCTCAGCGCGGCGCGGCTTTGAGCTTCGGATGATCGAGCACCGCCGGATTGACGAGGTTTTCCCGCGCGAGCGGCGTTCGCCGCAGGATCGAAAGGATGTTTTGCGCCGCCATCATGCCCATGCGGCGGAAGGCTTCCTGCGTCACCCCCGCCACATGCGGCGTGGCGATCAGGTTCGGCGCCCGCAGCAGCGCGAGACCGGTCCCGCACGGCTCGACCGCGAAGGTATCGACCGCCGCGCCGGCCAGGTGGCCGTCCTGCAAGGCTTCCGCGAGCGCGGCCTCGTCGACGATCTGCCCGCGCGCGCAGTTGACCAGGATCGCACCCTGCTTCATCGCCCGCAGGCGCGCGCGGTTGAACAGGCCGCGCGTCGCATCGGTCAACGGCAGGTGAAGCGTGACGATGTCCGCCCAGGCCAGCAGGTCGTCCAGCCGGTCGAACGGCCTGGCAAGCGGCTCCGCCGGACCGGCCGTCACCTGCGGATCGTAGGCGGCAAGATCGGCGCGAAATGCCCGCAGCAGCGCGGCCGTCGCGCGGCCGGTCGCGCCCATGCCCACCAGGCCCACGCGACGTCCGGCAAGTTCGACCGGAACGACGCCCGCGGGCCGCCACCGCCCGGCCTTCACCGCATCATCGAAGGGCCGGAGTTGCTTCAACAGCGCCAGCATCAGCGAAACCGCCATCTCGGCGACCGACACCGCGTTCGCCGCGCGGGCGACAAGGACCGGCAGGCCGCGGGCCGTTGCCGCCGCCACGTCGATGTTGTCGTAGCCCGCGCCATGGTTGGCGATCACCTGGAGCTGCGGCGCCGCGTCCATCACCCGCGCGTCGACCGTGCCATAGCGCACGATCAGACCCTGCGGGCGGCGGCCCGCGACCACGGTTGCCAGATCGCGCTCGACGGCCGCCGGTTCCATCGGCACGCAGTCGATCGAATGGTCGCGCAGCAGGGCCTGCGCATCGGCCGCGATCATCGGCCCGGTTACGACGACGGTGGCGATAGGCTGCATGTTGCGTTCTCGGCTGCGGTATGGTGGCGGCTAGATGGCAGGATTTCGGCGGGCTTGCAATGTCTCGATCGAGGGAAACGACGATGATGGATCTCGGAATCAAGGGCAGGACCGCCATCGTGCTGGCGGCCAGCAAGGGGCTGGGCTTCGCCTGCGCCGATGCGCTGGGCGCCGCCGGCGTCCAACTGACGATCGCCGCGCGCCGGCCCGAGGTGCTGGAGGCCGCGGCGGCCGATCTGCGGCGGCGCCACGGCGTGGCGGTGACCGCGGTCGCCGCGGACGTGGCGACCGAGCCGGGGCGCGCCGCCATCCTGGCGCAATGCCCTGCCCCGGACATCCTGGTCAACAATTGCGGCGGCGCACCGCCGGGGGATTTTCGCGAGTGGCAACGCGACGATTGGATCAGGGCGATCGACGGCAACATGCTGTCCTCGATCTTCATGATCCGCGCGACGCTCGATGCGATGATCGCGCGGCGCTTCGGCCGGATCGTCAACATCACCAATGTCGCGGTGAAGGGCGGACTGCCCGAGATCGGGCTGTCCGCCGCGGCCTGCTCGGGCCTGACCGGCTTCATTTCCGGCCTGTCGCGCGAAACCGTGCGCCATAACGTCACGATCAACAATCTCGTCCCGGGCCGGTTCGATACCGACCGCCTGCAGTCGAACATGCAGGACACGATGCGGCGCACGGGCAAATCGCTCGATGTCGTCCGGGCGGAGCGTCTGGCCAAGACTCCGGCCGGGCGCTTCGGCGACCCCGCGGAACTGGGCGCCACCTGCGCGTTCCTCTGCAGCCGGCAGGCCGGCTACATCACCGGGCAGAACCTCGTGATCGACGGCGGCGGCTATCCCGGCACGTTTTGAGGTGGTTGGCGCGTTTCCCGCCATGAAAACATCATTCTTGACCGGAAATCGCCGGGTGGGGCAATGTTGGCCCGGGGAGGGCGCAAGCTGCATCCGGGAAGAACACGGCACGCAGCCGCCCGCATAGCGCAAAAGGCGATTTCTTGCCCAGCCCGTTTCCGCATCTCTCGGCGCCCATCAGGCTGGGTCACCTCGACCTGCCGCACCGCATCGTCTTCGGCGCGCAGACCACGAACATGGCCGAGGAACGCCAGATCGGCGACGATCGCTGCGGCTACTTTCCCGGCCCGCAGTATCGCGCCTTCTACGCCGCCCGGGCGCGCGGCGGTGCGGCGTTGATCGTCACCGAGCCGGTCGCCGCCCATCCCACAAGCCGCAACACCCGCGCGATGCTGGACGACAGCGACGCGATCGTCTCCGATCTGCGCGCGATGACCGACGAATGCCACCGGCTTGGCGCCGCGATGATCCAGCAGATCGCCCATGTCGGCGCGAATGCCGACGCCGACAATGCCTATCTGCCGGGCTGGAGTCCGTCGGGACTTGTCTCGCTGCGCGATTTCCATGGCAGCCACGCGATGACCCCGGGCGAAATCCGCGCGGTGATCGACGGCTTTGCCCGGGTCGCGCGCCGGGCGCGGGCGGCGGGGTTCGACGGCGTCGAGATCCATGCCGCCCATGCCGGGCTGATCGAGCAGTTCTGGTCGCCGCTGACGAACCAGCGGGCCGACGAATGGGGCGGCAGCGACGACAACAGGCTCCGCTTCTCGATCGCCGTGCTGGAGGCCGTGCGCGCGGCGGCAGGAACCGGTTTCATCGTGGGGCTGAGCATCACCGGCGACGACGAGCCGCAAGGCGGGCTCGTGGCCGCCGACCGACTGACCATCCTTTCCACGATCGATTCCCGGCGGCTTGCCGACTATGTGGTCGTCAAGACCGGCAGCGCCTATGCCGGCGCGCGCCTGGCGCCGCCTTTCCTGATGGACGGCGCCAGCGGCGCATCGCTGGCCCAGCGCTTCCGCCCGGCGCTCAAGAACGCGCTGCTGATCGCCGAGGGCGGCATTCGCGATGTTGCCGAGGCCGAGCGCATCGTGGCCGCAGGCAAGGCCGACCTCGTCAGCATCGTGCGGGGCCAGATCGCCGACCCGGCGCTGGCATCCAAGGCGCTGACCGGCCGCGCCGCCGAGGTGCGGCCCTGCCTCGCCTGCAATCAGTGGTGCGAGGGCCGCCGCGCGCGCGACTACTGGATCTCCTGCGTGGTCAATCCCACGACCGGGCGCGAGCACGAATGGAACCAGGGCGAGAGCCAGCCGGCGACGCAGCCCCGGCGCGTCCTGGTCGTGGGCGCCGGCCCCGGCGGGCTGGAGGCGGCGCGCGTGCTGGCGCAGCGCGGGCATCGCGTGATCCTGGCCGAGCGGAGCCAGGCCATCGGCGGCCAGCTCCGGCGCGCGGCCGCCCAGCCGCGGCGCGACGCGGTGGGCGACCTGCTGGAATGGTACCGCGGCGAGCTGATGCGCTACCAGGTCGAGATGCGGATGGGCGCGGAGATGGGCGTGACGGCCGTGCGCGAGATCGGCGCGGATGTGGTCGTGCTGGCGACAGGCTCCCGGCCGGCGCGGGACGGGTTCCAGCGCGCCCTTCCGCATGTCGACCGGCTGCCCGGCGTCGACGCCCCCGACGTCTTCGCCGTCGACGACGTGCTCGACGGCACCGCGGCGCCCGGCACGCGGGTCCTGCTCGTCGACGACACCGGGGGATGGGCGGCGGCGGGCACGGGTTTGCTGCTGGCCGAGCGTGGCCACGCCGTGTCGATCCTTTGCAGCCACCCGGTCATCGCGCGCCACCTGGTGGCCACGCGCGCGCATGGTCCGCTGCGCGCCGCGCTGCGCCGGCTCAAGGTCGAGGAAATCCTCAACGCGGCGCTGGTGGAATGGCGGGCCGGCGCGGCTCAAATACAGGACACGCTGAGCGGGCGCGTCGCGGAGCGCGCGTTCGATACGCTCGTGCTGGCGACGACCAACGTGGCCGAGGCCGGGTTGGCCGGCTCGCTTGCCGAGGCCGGCATCGCCGCGCACGCGATCGGCGACTGCGTGTCGCCGCGCAACATGGGCATGGCCATCTTCGAGGCCCGCAAACTGGCAATGACTCTGTAGTTCAAGGGAACGCCGTGCGCACCGCCTTCACGCAACTCCAACTCGCCGATCCGGAGACCCGGCATTCCGCCGAGATCCTGCGCCATTGCGTGGAATGCGGCACCTGCCAGCCGACCTGCCCGTCCTTTGTCGTGCTCAACAACGAGGACGACAGCCCGCGCGGCCGCAATGTCCTGATCCGCGACATGCTGCAATCCGGCGCACCGCCCGACGCCGCGACGGTCACGCATATCGACCGCTGCCTGTCCTGCTCGGCCTGCGTCAGCGCCTGCATGGCCGGCGTCGATTTCATGCACCTGGTCGATCATGCCCGCGCCCATATCGAGGCGACCTACCGGCGGCCGTGGCCGGAGCGCGCGCTGCGCGCGCTGGTGTCTCGCACGGTGACCAATCCCGGCCTTTTCCGCCTGGCGATCCGCGGCGCCGCGTTCGTCCGGCCCTTCGCGGCGCTGCTGCCGCCGCCCCTGCGGGCGATGATCGAACTGGCGCCGCGCCATGCCGCGCCCGAATCGCCGGTCGACCGGCCGCAGGTCCTCGCGGCGGAAGGACCGCGTCGCTACCGCGTCGCGATGCTCACGGGTTGCGCCCAGCGCGCGCTCGATCCGTCGATCAACGAGGCCACGGTCCGCCTGCTGCGCCGACACGGCTGCGAGGTGGTGATCGCGCCGGGTGCCGCTTGCTGCGGCGCGCTGCCCTACCACATGGGCCGTCGCGCCGAGGCGAAGGCGCTGGCGCGGGCAAACGTCCGCGCCTGGTCGGCCGTGCTGGACGAAGGCGGACTCGACGCGGTGATCGTCAACGCGTCGGGCTGCGGCACGACGGTGAAGGACTACGGGCACATATTCGGCGACGACGCGGCGATGGCCGGTCCCGCCAGGCGCATCGCCGGCCTCGCCAAGGATGTCAGCGAGTTCCTCGACGCGATCGGGTTGCGCCGGTCGAGCCTGGATGCATCGCTCGCCGTGGCCTACCACGCGCCCTGCTCGCTGCAGCACGCGCAGAAGGTCCGGCAGCCGCCGCGCCGCCTGCTCGCCGCGGCCGGTTTTCGCGTCATCGAGATACCGGAGGGGCATCTCTGCTGCGGCTCGGCCGGCACCTACAACCTGCTGCAGCCCGAGGTCTCGGGAAAGCTGCGGGCGCGCAAGCTGGCGAACATCGACCGCGTCAGGCCCGACGTCGTCGCCACCAGCAATATCGGCTGCATGGCGCAGCTCGCCGGCGGCGCAAAAATGCCGGTGCTGCACGTCGTGCAGCTGCTCGACTGGGCGACCGGCGGCCCGGCGCCCGCCGGCATCCTGCCGCGCGCGGCGGCGGCCGAATGATCCCGCAGCAGGCGCGCCATGTCTAAGCTGTTCCCCAACCTCTTCTCGCCGCTGAAGCTGCGCCATCTGACGCTGAAGCATCGGATGGTCTTCGGCACCCACACCGCCAACATGAGCGTCGAGCGCCGGCCGGGCGAACGCCACCTCGCCTACTACCGCGCGCGCGCGCGCGGCGGCGCGGCGATGATCGTGATCGAGCCGATCCCCGCCCACCGCACCGGGCTGCTGACCCGCGGCCAGTTCTCGATGGCGGAGCCCGGCATGGTCCCCTATTTCCGCCGGATCACCGAGATGTGCCATGCCGAAGGTGTGGTGGTGTCGCAGCAGGTCTTCCATATCGGCGCGCATTGCGATCCCGACAACTCGTTCCAGCCCAACTGGTCGCCGTCCGGCACGGCGTCGTTCCGCGACGGCGACGGCAGCCACGCGATGACGGGCGCGGAAGTCGAAGAGCTCCTGGAGTCCTACGTCTACTCCGCCGGCCTGATCCGCGAATGCGGCTACGACGGGATCGAGATCAACGCCGGCTACAACTCGCTGATCGATTCCTTCTGGTCGCCGCTGACCAACCGGCGCGACGACCGCTGGGGCGGGAACCTCGAAGGCCGCATGCGCTTTCCGGTCGAACTGCTAAGCCGCGTGCGGAAAAAAGTCGGCGAGAATTTCCTGATCGGCCTCACCATTTCCGGCGACGACAACATGCCGGGCGGGCTCGATGTCGCGGCGCGCCAGGAAATCGTCGCCTATCTCGACAGCCGCGGCCTGGTCGACTACTTCCCGATCAAGACCGGCAGCTACTACGACTGGGCGCGCGTGATGCCCTCGTTCATGCTGGAGGATCTGCAAGGCCCGCCCTTGGCCGCGGCCATGAAGCAGGTGGTCCGCCATGCGCGCATCCAGGCGGAAAGCCGCATCAAGACGCCGGCCAATGCCGAGCGCGTCATCGCCGAGGGCCAGGCCGACATGGTCAGCCTGGTGCGCGGCCAGATCGCCGATCCGCAGCTCGCGCGCAAGGCGTCGGAGGACCGGCCGCAGGACATCAGGCCCTGCATTTCCTGCAACCAGCTTTGCGTCGGCCGGCGCGGGCGCGACTACTGGTTCTCGTGCCTCGTGAACCCGTCGGTGGGCCGCGAATACCAGTGGGGCACCGAGCCCTTCCCCGCCGGCCCGCGCAGCCGGCGCATCGTGGTCGTCGGCGCCGGCCCGGGCGGGCTGGAGACCGCGCGCGTGGCCGCGGAGCGCGGCCACAAGGTCACGCTGGTCGAGGCCGAGGACCGCATCGGCGGGCAGTTCCGGCTCGCCGGCACCCAGCCGCGGCGCGGCGAGATCGCGCAGCTCCTCGTGTTCTTCTACCAGAGCCAGCTCGACCGGCTGGGCGTCGAGCTGCGGCTCAATACCCGGATCGACGCCGAAGGCGTGCGCGCCCTGGCACCCGGTGCCGTCGTCCTGGCGACCGGCTCCGTCCCGCCGATGACGGGATTCCAACGCGCCGTGCCGGGCCGGGCGCGCATGCCCGGCATCGACAAGCCGAACGTCTTCTCGATCAACGAGGTGCTGCTGGGCAGCGACCGCGTCGGCCAGCGCGTGCTGCTGCTGGACGACCTCAACGGCTGGATGCCGGCCAGCGGCACGGCGCTCTACCTGGCGCAGCGCGGCCACCAGGTCACGGTCGTCACCAGCGCGGCGGCGACGGCGCAATCCCTCGCCAGCTCGACGGCCGACGGGCCGATGCACGAATGGTTCGCCGAGCACGGCATCGAGCAGCTCACCGCCTCTGTCGTGGATGCGTGGAGCGGCCAGGCGGCGACCATCCGCTCGCTGCTCGACGGCACGCGCCGGAACGTTTCATTCGATGCGCTGGTGCTGGCCACCACCAACGTGCCCGACCAGGGCCTGCATGCCTCGCTGCAGGGAAGCGGGCTGGAACTGCACCAGATCGGCGACTGCGTCGCCGCGCGCACGGCGGCCATGGCGATCTACGAAGGCGCCAAGCTTGCGCGCGAGCTGTAGCATGCCGCGCCGTCGGGCGTGAGCGCGGCGATGGCGCGCTACTCGATCTTCAGCCTTCTGTCGCATGCCCGTTCGGGCCACGCCGACTGGCCCCTGGCCTGGCGCGATCCCGAGCCGCGCCGGGCCTACGAGGTCGTGATCGTCGGCGGCGGCGGCCACGGCCTGGCGACGGCGTACTATCTCGCCAAGGAGCACGGCATCACCGATGTCGCCGTGCTGGAGAAGGGCTGGATCGGCGGCGGCAATACCGGGCGCAATACGACCAACGTGCGCTCGGACTACCTTCTCGAACCGAACGCGCATTTCTACGAATTCTCGCTGAAGCTGTGGGAAGGCCTGAGCGAGGACCTGAACTTCAACGTGATGCTGAGCCAGCGCGGCCGGCTGATCACCGCGCATTTCGACTCCCAGGCCGACGCCCTGATCCGCCGCGCCAACGCCATGCGCGTCCATGGCATCGATTCCGAGTTCCTGACGCGCGAACAGGTCCGGCAGCGGGTTCCGCTGATGGATTTCTCGCCGACCGCGCGCTTCCCGATCACCGGCGGCTTCCTGCAGCCCCGCGCCGGCATCGCGCGGCACGACGCCGTGGCCTGGGGCTATGCCCGCGCCGCCGATGCGCGCGGCGTCGATATCGTCCAGAACTGCGAGGTCACGGGCATCCGCATCGACGCCGGCCGCGTGACCGGCGTTGAAACCTCGCGCGGCTTCATCGGGGCGCGCAAAGTCGCGATCGTCGTCGCCGGCAACACCAGCCGCGTGGCCGCCATGGCCGGGCTGCGCCTGCCGATCGAATCCCATTTGCTTCAGGCCATGGTGACCGAGCCGGTGAAGCCGATCCTCGACGTCATGCTGTCCTTCGGCGCCGGGCATTTCTACGTCAACCAGAGCGACAAGGGCGAACTGGTGATCGGCGGCGACATGGACGGCTACAATTCCTATGCCCAGCGCGGCAACCTGCCGATGATCGAGCATGTCGCCGCCGCCGCGGTCACCGTCTTTCCGTGCTTCAGCCGCCTGCGCATCCTGCGCCACTGGGCCGGCATCATGGACATGACGATGGACGGCAGCCCGATCATCGGCAAGACGCCGATCGAGGGCCTCTATTTGGACGGCGGCTGGTGCTATGGCGGGTTCAAGGCGACGCCTGCCTCGGGCTGGGTCTGCGCCTACACCATCGCCCAGGACCGGCCGCACAAGTTGAACGAGCGGTTCAACCTCGCGCGCTTCAGCCGCGGCTACCTGATCGACGAGCGCGGCGTCGGCAACGTGCCGGCGGCGCACTAGCGGGGCGGCACGGCGATGATCATCCCCTGCCCCTGGTGCGGCGAACGGCCCCATACCGAGTTCGCCTATGGCGGCGACGCGACGATCCGCCGGCCGGCGGAACCGGCCGCGGCCAGCGATGCGGAATGGTTCGACTATCTCTATATCCGGCCGAACCCCGCCGGCGCGCATCGCGAGTTGTGGCACCATGCCTTCGGCTGCGGTCAGTGGATCGAGGTCCGGCGCGACACGCTGACCCATCGGATCGAGGGCGCGACGCCGGCCTCGGGCGCCGAGATCGACCGCGATGGCTGACCAGCCCTTCCGCAACCCAAACGGCGGCGCGATCGACCGCGGCCAGCCGCTGTGTTTCACGTTTAACAATCGATCGTATTGGGGCTATCGCGGCGACACGCTGGCCTCGGCGCTGGTCGCCAACGGCGTGCGGCTCGTTGGCCGCAGCTTCAAGTACCATCGCCCGCGCGGCATCTTCGGCATCGGGGCGGAGGAGCCGAACGCGCTGGTGCAGCTGGGCCAAGGCGCGCGAACCGAACCGAACACCCGCGCAACCCAGATCGAGCTGTATGACGGGTTGAGCGCCGCGAGCCAGAACTGCTGGCCATCGGTCGGATTCGACCTGGGCGCGGTTTCGGGCCGCTTGTCGGCATTCCTGCCCGCCGGCTTCTACTACAAGACCTTCATGTGGCCGCCGCACCGCTGGATGGCCTACGAGTGGTTCATCCGCCGGGCCGCCGGCATGGGCCGCGCGCCGGTCGAGGCGGATCCCGACCGCTACGAGCATTTCAACGCGCATTGCGACGTGCTGGTGATCGGCGGCGGCCCCGCGGGCCTGGCGGCGGCCCTTGCCGCGGGCCGCGCCGGCGCGCGCGTCATCCTGGCGGAGGACGCGCCGGCATTCGGCGGCATGCTGCGCGGCGAAGCGACGACGATCGACGGCTCGCCAGCGGATCGCTGGACCGAAGCTGTCACGACCGAACTGAGAGCGCTGCCGGACGTCGTGCTTCTGCGCCGGACCGTGGCCTTCGGCTACTACGACCACAACCAGGTCGGGCTGGTCGAGCGTCCCTATGCCGACCTGGCCGCGCCGCCGCCCCATGCGCCGCGCCAGCGCCTGTGGCATGTGCGCGCCCGCCGGGTCGTGCTGGCGACCGGCGCCAACGAGCGGTCGATGGCCTTCGGAAACAATGACCGCCCCGGCGTGATGCTGGCCTCCGCGGCGCGCGCCTATGTGAACCGCTACGCCGCGCGGCCGGGCAAGCGCGCCGTCGTGTTCACGAACAACGATTCCGCCTACGCGGCGGCGGCGACGCTTTCGGCCGGCGGGGTGGAGGTCGCGGCGGTGGTCGACGTCCGCCCGCAGGTCGAGCCCCGTCTGCTGGAGACGTTGCGCAGCCGGAACATCGAGTCGATCGCGGGTCACGCCGTGCTTCGCGCGGAAGGCACGCGCGGAGTCTCGTCGGCGACAGTGGTTGCCCTGGACGGCCGCAGCGGCCCGGCGCGCCGGCTGGATTGCGACCTGCTGTGCGTCTCGGGCGGGTGGAACCCAACGGTCCACCTGCATGCCCAGGCGCGCGGCCGGCCAGCCTATGACGCCGGCATCGCCAGCTTCGTGCCGGGCGCTTCGTTTCAGGTGGAGCAGTCGGTCGGCGCCGCGAAGGGAACGTTCGCGCTCGCCGCCTGCCTGGCCGAGGGGTTTGCCGCCGGCGCGCGGGCGGCAGCGCAGTGCGGTCATGCAAACCCGGTCGGGCCCACGCCGCTGGCCGAAGCGGAGCCGCCGCCGGCGGCGATCCAGGCCACCTGGCGCGTTGGCGCCAGGCACGGCCGGCGTGAAAAGCGCTTTGTCGATCTGCAGAACGACGTGCTGGACGCCGATATCGAGCTGGCCGTCAGCGAAGGCTACCGGTCGATCGAGCACGTCAAGCGCTACACCACGCTGGGCATGGGCACCGACCAGGGCAAGACCAGCAACGCGGTCGGCTTCGCCTTGGTCGCCGAAGCGCTGGGCGCCGACATGGCGGGCCTGGGGACGACGACCTTCCGCCCGCCCTATGTGCCGGTCGCGCTGGGGGCCCTGGCCGGCAGCGAGGGCGGTCATCATGTCGCGCCGGTGCGGCGGACGCCCCTGCACGATTGGCATCTCGGCGCCGGCGCGGTCATGGCCGCCAGCGGCCAGTGGATGCGGCCGCAGGCCTATCCGCGGCCCGGCGAAACGCTTGAGCAGGCCGCCCGCCGCGAGGCGGAGACGGTTCGGCGCGCGGTCGGCATCGTCGACGTGTCGACGCTCGGCAAGATCGAGATCCACGGGCGCGATGCGGCGGCGTTCCTCGAACGCGTCTACACCAACCGGTGGACGAACCTGCCGGCCGGCCGCTGCCGCTACGGGCTGATGCTGCGCGAAGACGGCATGGTGTTCGACGACGGCACGACCACGCGTTTCGGCGAGCACCAGTATTTCATGACCACCACCACCGCCCAGTACACGGCGGTGCACCGAAAGCTCGAATACTACCGCCAGGTCGTATGGCCGGGACTGGACTTGTGGCTGGTGCCGGCGGTCGATGCGTGGGCCTCGATCGCCGTCGCCGGACCGCGGAGCCGCGCCGTCCTGGCGCAGATGCTTCCGCGCGCCGATCTGTCCGATGCGGCGCTGCCGTTCATGGGCGCCATGGTCGGCGAGGTCGGCGGCGTACCCTATCGCCTGTTCCGCATCAGCTTCTCGGGCGAGCTGGCCTACGAGCTGGCCGTCCCGGCCGACCGCGGCGCTGCGGTATGGCAGGCGCTGCTCGATGCCGGCGCTCCGTTCGGCATCGCGCCCTATGGCGTCGACGCTCTCAACATCCTGCGCATCGAGAAGGGCCATGTGACCGGCGCCGAACTGAATGGCCGCACCACGGCCGACGACCTGGGCTTCGCCCGAATGCTGCGCCGCGACGGCGACTTCATCGGCAGGCGGTCGCTGTCGCGGCCGGGGCTGACGGATCCCGACCGCCGGCAGCTCGTCGGGCTGGTGCCGGCCGATGGCGTGACGCCTTTGCCGCGCGGCGCGCAGATCGTGACCGAGCCGCCGCGGGGCGAGCAGGGTTCGAGCCTGGGCGAGCTCACCTCGGCCTGCATCAGCCCGCATCTGGGCAAGCCGATCGGCCTGGCGCTGGTATCGGGCGGACGGGCGCGCCTGGGCCAGCAGCTTCTGGCGGTTTCGCCCGTGCTGGGACGGCAGGTGGCGGTGACGCTGACGTCGCCGCATTTCTTCGACCCCGAGGGAGCAAGGCTGCGTGGCTGAGCGGTTTCCTTCCGTTTCCGCCCTGGCCACGCTCGCCACGGCCGGCGACGACGCGTCGAGCCCCGCAAGCGCGGGCGTGAGTTTCACCGAGCGCGCGGTCATCCGCGCCTTGCAGGTGGCGGGACCGCGCGATCGCGAGGCGGCGGCCCGGGCCGTGGGCCTTTCGCGGCTGCCCGGGACGAACCGCAGCGCCGGCAACGGCGCGGTGCGGTGCTATTGGATCGCGCCCGAGACCTGGCTCGTGATTGCCTACGGCCCCTCGGACTCGCTGCGCGACAAGCTGGCTGCCGTGTTCGAGGTGGCGGCGGACGCTAGCGGCGGCTGGACCGTCATTCGCGCCGAAGGGCCGGCCGTGCGCCCGGCGCTGGCGGCGCAGTGCACGCTCGACCTTCACCCTGCCGTCTTCCAGACCGGCCATTGCGCGCAGACGCGCATGGGGCATATCGGCGTGCTGATCGACCGGCCGCCGGGCGAGGACAGGTTCGACCTCGTCGTCGGCCGCAGCTTTGCGATAGCACTGGTGGAATCGCTGGCGGAAACCTCGGCCTATCGCGGCTGCACCGTCCGCTCGGCGTGAGCAGGCAAGGCGCAGCCGCGACGGCGGTCGGCGTCACCCCAGCAAAGCCAGGATGAAGATCACCTGCGCCACGAATCCGCCGGCAAACGCCAGGGTCCGCAGCACCGGGATGCCGGCGGTGTAGACCGCGACATGCGCCAGGCGCGCCCAGAAGTAGAGCTGCGCCGCTAGGACGGTGGCGCCGGTCGACACGCCGGCCAGCTTCGCGACCAGCACCAGCGTCGCGAAGACGGCCAGGTTCTCGATCGCGTTTTCATGCGCCTTGATCATCCGCTGCGCCCAGGCGGATTGCGGCTTGTCGGCGGGCGACGGATTGGCCATCGCGCCGGCCGTGCCGCGCACGAGGATACGGTCGAGAATGTACGGCACCCACAGAACGGCCGTCATCGCCGCCGTCAGCGTCAGCCAGAACAGCTCCTTCGTCATCTCATCCCCCTGCTGCCAACGGCAGCCGATTGATTTCGGGGCAGCGATACTATCACCGTCACGGCCGCGCGGATCGCGGCTCCACGTCGATCGCGCGCCCCTGGGGATCCACGCGATAAAACTGCTCGATATGCGCGCGATAGGCGCGCACCTCCTGGTCGATCCGCTGCTGGTCCCAGCCCAGCTCGGGCGCGACGGCCTGGGCGGCCTTGAGCGCTTCGGCATGCGCCATGCCTTCGGTCCAGCCCACCGGCACGCGCCGGAACAGGATGTCGATCAGGCTGGTCGCGTGTTCCCGCGTCGCGGCGAATTTCAGATCGGACAGCTTCACGCGCGTGTCGTGGTCGAGCAGCGGCGGCGAATTCTGGTTGTCCGGAAACGCGGCCGCGGCATAGGAGGGTGTCTGCCGGGCCCGGCGCGGGGCGACCTTCGATGCAACGATGTCGATCATTTCCGGACCCGCCGAGCGATGCGTCATGATCGGCCCGGCCGTCATCGCATAGACGCCCGGCATGCCGTCGGCGGCAAGGTCGTGCACTTCGCGCGAGCGCTTGCCCTTGGGGAAATCCGGGTCGGCGCCCAGCGGCCGCACGCCCGCCCACGAGAAGATCACGTGCTGGCGGCGCAGCCCCAGGGCCGGCAGCATGTGGTTGGCTTCGTCGATCAACCAATCGACCTCGTCGTCGGTCACCCGCACGTCGTCGGGGTCGCCGTCGTAGAGCGTTTCGGTCGGCCCGAAGAAATGCAGGCCGCGCCAGGGAATGCAGTAGAACGGCTCGTTCTCGCGGTTGATCGTGGCGATGCCGTACTCGGCGCAATCCGCCGGCAGGCGAACGACGATATGCGATCCCTTGGTTCCGTTGATGCGCCGCGTCGCGCCGGGTTTGGCCAGGGCATTGACGCGGTCGATCCAGATCCCGGCCATGTTGAGCACGACCTTGGCGCCGACCGCCGCCGTGGTGCCCGGCGCGGTCGGGTCGGCCAGGGTCAGCCGCCAGCCGTCGCCCGCCTTGGCCATGCCGGTGACGGCGGTGTAGTTGCGCGCGACCGCGCCCATCCGCTCGGCGTCGAGCACCGCGTCGGCGATGATGCGTTCGGGCCATTCGTAGCGGTACTCGCGGAACATCGCCAGGCCGCGCAGCTTGTCCTGATCGCGCAGCCAGCGCGCCAGCGGCGTATGGGCGACCTCCTTCGGCCCGAGGTGGCGGTAGTCGAGCGGGACGGAGGACGGACCCAGGTGCTCGAGCAGCCGCATGGCCAGCGATACCTGCCAGGGCTTGTACGGACCGCCGTCGAAGATCGGGAAGCAGAAGTTGAGCTTCTGCGTCCGCTCGGGCGCGGTCTCGACGAGCTGCGCCCGGCACTCCATCGCCTTGCGCGCCATGGTCAACGCGATCCGCAGCGCATTCGGGTGCCGCACGAAGTCCCACATCGAGCCGCCCGGCGCGAGATAGCGCAGGCCGCAGTGCAGCAGGCGGCTGGAACGGCTCGATGACCCCGACCCGTAGTCGCCCTTGTCGACCAACAGCACGTCGTACCCGGCCGCGGCCAGGTGCTGTGCCGCGCTGGCGCCGTTGGCGCCGGCGCCGATCACCGCGACGTCGAACGACCGTCCGTCCAGCTCTCCCAGTGCAGGTCTGGTCATGGCGTTCCCCTCCAGCGGATTTTGGCGATTGCGGATGCCGCCCGGCGCGGCGCTGCGCTATAGAACGGTGGCGACAGCGGCAACGGGCAGAACGACGACCGATGTTCGTCAGGCAACTCGAGGCATTCCGCGCCACCATGCTGGCCGGTACGGTCAGCGGCGCGGCCGTCCTGCTGGGCGTGTCGCAGCCCGCGGTCAGCCGGCTGATCGGACGATTGGAAAAGGAGCTGAAGCTGACGCTGTTCGACCGCGGGTCGGGGCGGCTCGCGCCGACGGCGGAAGCCCAGTTGCTGCACGACCAGATCGAACGCACCTTCGTCTCGCTCGACAAGATCCGCGAGGTCGCCGCTGCCATCGGCACGGCGCAGACGGGGCATCTGTTCGTCTCCGCGCTGCCGGCGATCGGGCTGGGGTTCCTGCCCGCCGCGATCGAGGAATTCCACCGTCTGCACCCGCAGGTCGCGGTGACGGCCGAAGTCAATATCTCCGCCCGCGTCGAGGAGAGCGTCGCGGCCCAGCACGTGGACTTGGGCATCGGCGAGTTCCCGTTCCGACGCACCGGGCTGGAAACCGAAGTGTTCTGCCGGGCGCCGGAATACCTCGCGGTGCCCGAGGGCCATCCGCTGGCGACGCGCGCGCAGGTCAAGCCCGCCGACCTTCATGCCGCCGCCTTCATCGCGCTTACCCGCGACCAGGTCGGGCGGCACATGGTGGACCGCGTGTTCGAACGGGCCGGCGTCGTTCGCCGCCTTGTCGCCGAAACCCAGGTCAATGCCGTGCTGTGCGAGATGGTGGCGCGGGGAATTGGCGTCGGCCTGATCGATCCCTTCACGGCGGCGGACTACGCCGGGCGGGGCATCGTCGCCGTGCCGTTCTCGCCCCGGGTCGAATTCCGTCTCGGTATCCTCTACCCGACCCACAGACCCCTCTCCCGCGTTGCCCGTGCGTTCCTGGCCGTCCTGCGCCGTCGGCGCAACGCGCTGCTGCGCGCGGCGCCCCGGCGATGACGATCTTGCCACAGGGGGAGGCCGGAATAGTATTACATTACGGTATACCCCTGGCACGCGGTGGCATTTGACCGGCCGCGCGGCGGCTTGCCATCATGGCCGGCAAATGGGGAGACGGCTCGCCGCCGGATCGGCGGCGAGGGCGGCCTTGGAGCCGATCTCGGGGAGAGTGCTATGACAAAATCGCAAGGCAAGGGGATCAACAGGCGCACCGTGCTGGCCACGGGGGCCGGCATGGCGGCGGCCGGTGCCGCGGCGCCGTGGCTGGCGCGCCCGGCCCAGGCGGCCGCGGGCACGCTGCGCGCGGGCATCACCGGCTACAACGTGATCAACACGCTGGACCCCGGCAAGCACTCGCTGATCCCCGAAGCATACGTCGTCTGGGCGCTGTTCAACGGGCTGGTCAAGTTCAACGGCAAGATGGAGGTCGTTCCGGACCTCGCCGAGTCCTTCACCGCGGCGGGCGGCAATACGCTGCAGTTCAAGCTGCGCAAGGGCGTCAAGTTCCACGACGGCAGCGAGTTCACCGCCGACGACGTGAAGTTCACGATCGAACGGCTGCTGGACGAGAAATTCGCCTCGGCCAACAAGGGCAAGGTTTCCGAGGTACAGAACGTCAAGATCGTCGACCCCCACACGGTCGAGATCGTGACCAAGCAGCCGTTTGCCCCGCTGCTGGCCTTCCTGACCAACACCCGCACGGGCACGCAGATCGTGCCGCGCAAGGCGGTGACCGCGATGGGCAACGACGCCTTCGGCAAGGCGCCGATCGGCACCGGTGCCTACAAGCTGAAGTCGTGGAAGGCGAACGAGAGCCTGATCCTGGAGGCGCATGACGGCTACTTCGTCGCCGGCCAGCCCAGCATGGCGACCGTCGAGATCCCGCTGATCGCCGAGGAATCGAGCGGCGTCACGGCGCTGAAGGGCGGTCAGATCGACCTGACCAGCACGGCGCCCTTTGCCGACATTCCGACGCTGGAGCAGGACAAGACGCTGAAGGTCCTCAAGCAGCCCGGCATGAACTGCCGCTTCGTGTCGATGAACCTGCGCAAGCCGCCGTTCGACGACGTGAACTTCCGGCGCGCCGTGTCGTTGGCCTTCGACCGCAACGCCATGGTCAAGGTCGTGCTGTTCGGCGAAGGGGTCGCATCGCACGGGCTGATCCCGCCCTCGCTCGCCTGGGCCTACGAGGCCAAGGCGCGCGAGATGTCGACCTTCAACCCCGAACGCGCCAAAGCCGAACTCGCGAAGTCGAAATACGCGAAGGAGAAGATTTCCGTCCCGATCCTGACCTGGGGCTCGAGCTGGTGGAAGCGCATCGTCGAGGTGTGGGCGCTGCAGGTGAACCAGGTGCTCGGCACCAACTTCACGGTCGAGGTGAACGAGGCCAACACGGTCTACCAGCGCCAACGCTCCGGCGACTTCAACGGATCGGTCTGGGGCTGGCTGGGCCCGGTCGACCCGGACGAGTATGTCGGCGAGATCCTGCACACCAAGGGGTGGCGGAACTTCTATGGCTACAGCAACCCGAAGATGGACGAGCTGGCCGAGAAGGCGCGCGCCGAGTTGGATCTAGCCAAGCGCGGCGCGCTCTACAAGCAGGCCGAAGACATCGCGATCGACGAGGCCGCCGTGCTGCCCTGCTTCTGCTCGAACATCCACAACCTGATGACGACCAAGGTGCAGGGGTTCACGCAGCTCCCCTACTCCAACTTCGGCGACCAGTTCGCCTTCATCAAGATGGGATGACGCGCGGGCGCCGCCGCAGCGTGCGCTTGGCGTCCGCCGGAGGGGCACCCGTCGGCGTGCCCCGTCCGGCAGGGCCGCGGGAACCACATTGTCGAGAACGGCGCTCTACATAGCGGGCCGGCTGGCCGGCGCGGCGGCAACGATCCTGGTCGGCGCGCTGCTGGTCTTCGTCGTCATGAAGGCGGCGCCGGGCGACCCGGCGCTGTCCGTCCTGGGCGAGAACGCGCGCCCCGAGGCGGTGGCGGCCTTCCGACACAAGTACCACCTCGACGAGCCGCTGGTCGGGCAGTTCCTCTACTGGCTGGGCGGCCTGCTGCGCGGCGATTTCGGCCGCTCGCTGACGATCGCCGGCGGCATCCCGATCTCGGAGCTCGTGGCCGCGCGATTGCCGATCACGGCCTTTGTCGGGCTTTATGCGATCGCGATTGCCGTGGCGGTTTCCCTCACCATGGGCACGATCGCCGCGCTCTACCGCGGCCGTGCCGCCGACACGGTGGCGACCTCCGTCGCGGTGCTGGGCATCTCGATGCCCGACTTCTGGCTGAGCTACGTGCTGGTCTTCGCCTTTGCGCTGGGCTGGCGACTGTTCCCCGCCTACGGTTTCACCTCGCCGGTCGACTCCGTGTCCGCCGCCCTCTACAGCGGCTTCCTTCCCGCGGTCGCGATCGCCGCGCCGATGGCGGCGGTGTTCGCCCGCATGCTGCGCACCTCGCTGCTCGAGGCCGCGGCCAAGGAGTACGTGGTCGTCGCCCGCTCGTTCGGCTTCACCCCGCGGTTCGTCTTCCGCAACTACATCTTCCGCAACGCGCTCATCCCCTATGTCACGGTGATCGGGCTGCAGGTGCGCTACCTGCTGGGCGGGGTGGTCGTGATCGAGCGCATCTTCGGCATCCAGGGCCTGGGGTCGCTGGCGGTCGACGCCGCCTTCGCGCGCGACTATCCGACCGTGCAGGCCTGCACCGTGATCTTCCTGGGCGTCGTGCTGACGGTCAACGTGGTGGTCGACCTGGCCTGCGCGGCGCTCGATCCCCGGCGGTCGCTGTGACCGGAACCTCCCGCAGCCGCTATGGCCACGTGCTGCGGTCGCTGACCGGCAGCACCACGGCTTTGATCGGCGCCGGCATCAGCCTGCTCGTCCTCGTGGCCATCCTGCCCGGCGCCGCGCTGATGCCCTATGGGCCGAACGAGGCGGATTTCTTCAACCTGCTGTCGCCGCCTTCGCTGGCCCACCCGTTCGGCACCGATTCCTTCGGCCGCGACGTGTTGACCCGCGTTCTCTACGGCGCGCGCGTCTCGCTGGTGGTGAGCGGCGCCGGCGTGCTCCAAGCGGCGCTGCTGGGTACGGCGGCCGGCATGACGGCCGCCTACAAGGGCGGCTATGCCGACATGCTGCTGATGCGCACGGCCGACCTGCTGTTCGCCTTTCCCGCCTTCGTGCTGGCCCTGTTCCTGATGGTCGTGCTGGGGTTCGGCACGGTGAATGTCGTGCTGGCGATCGCGCTGATCTACTTCCCGATCTTCGCCCGCCTCGCGCGCAACATGACCATGCTGGTGCGCGAGGAACCGTATGTCCAGGCCGCCCGGCTGATGGCACAGTCCACCCCGCGCATCCTCGGCCGCGAGATCCTGCCCAACATCGCCGCCCCGCTGATCGTCCAGGCGACGATCGGCGTCGCCTTCGGCATCATCATCGAGGCGGGCTTGAGCTTCCTCGGCGTCGGAGTGCAGCCGCCGACGCCGTCGCTGGGCGTCATCATGGCCGACGGGCGCGAGTACTTCCAGCGCGGACCCTGGGTGCTGACCCTGACCGGCCTGGCCATTTCGATCGCCCTGCTGGGGCTCAACCTCTTCGGCGACGGGCTGCGCGACCTGATGGATCCGCGCCTGCGCCAGCGCGTCGAGCAATGAGCGACCTGGTGCTGGAGGTGCGCGACCTGCGCACGCGGTTCCAACTGCAGGGTCGCGGCGTCGAGGTGGTGCGCGGCGTCGACCTGTCGGTAGCGCCGGCCGAGGTGCTGGGACTGATCGGCGAATCGGGCTCGGGAAAGACCGTGACCGGGCTGTCGATCCTGCGCCTGCTGCCGGGCAATGCCGAAGTCTCCAGCGCCGTGATGCGGTTCAAGGGCCGCGAACTCCAGGATCTCGACGAGGATGCCTTCCAGCCGCTGCGCGGCCTCAGCCTGGCGATGATCTTCCAGAACCCGGTCGGCGCCTTCAATCCGGCGAAGCGCGTGGCCTGGCACCTACGCGAGATCGCCCGCCGGCGGCACGGCTCGGAGCAGGGCTGGCAGGCGGGCGCGCGCGACGCCTTGTCCGCCGTCGGCATCCCGCATCCCGAGCGCGTGCTGCGCCTCTACCCGCACCAGCTCTCGGGCGGCATGGCGCAGCGGATCTTGATCGCAATGGTGCTGGCGCTGGAGCCGGACCTGGTGATCGCCGACGAGCCGACGACCAACCTCGACAACATCGTCGAGCGCCAGATCGTGGCCCTGTTCCGCAGGCTGCGCGACCGCCTGAACGCCGCCTTCATCTTCATCACCCACGACATGCAGATCGCCGCCGCGCTGTGCGACCGGATCGCGGTGATGTACGCCGGCCAGATCGTCGAGGTGGGGCCGACGCGCGCCGTGTTCGACGCGCCGCGCCATCCCTACACGCAGGGGCTGACGGCAACCTCGCTGGCGCTGAAGCAGAGGGTCAAGCGGCTGACCGAGATTCCGGGCGAGCTGCCGAGCCTCATGTCGCCGCCGCCGGGATGCCCGTTCGCGCCGCGCTGCGCGAAGGTCATGGCGCGTTGTCGCGAGGAAGCGCCGCCGATGTTCGGCACGGCGCCGCACCTCGCCCGCTGTTTCCTGGCGGAGCCGGCATGAGCGCCCAAGGCAAGCCATTGCTGCAACTGGAGCATCTCTCCGTCGCCTTCGCCGCGCGCGGGCCCGACGCCGGCGCGTCCCGGCGGTTCCGCGCGGTCGACGACGTGTCCCTGGGCATCGCGCCCGGCGAGGTGCTGGGCCTTGTGGGCGAGTCGGGCAGCGGCAAGACTACGCTCGCCAAGGCGCTGCTGCGCCTCTACAAGCCGGCCGCGGGCCGCATCGTCTTCCGCGGCGCCGACCTGGCCCCAATGGGCGAGCGTGCCCTGGCGCCCTTCAGGCGCGACCTGCAGATGGTATTCCAGGATCCGCTGTCCTCGTTCAACCCCCGCCACACGGTGTTCGAGGCGCTGGCGATCCCCCTGCGGCTGCACCGCATCTGCCCGCGCGGCGAGGTATCGCAGCGGGTGGACGCGATCCTGGCGCGGGTCGGGCTTCCGGCCGCCTTCCGCGACCGCTTCCCCCACGAGCTCTCCGGCGGGCAATTGCAGCGCGTCGCGATCGGGCGGGCGCTCACCCTTTCGCCCAGCCTGCTGGTCGCCGACGAGGCGGTCTCGAAGCTCGACGTGTCGATCCGCGCCCAAATCCTGAACCTGCTGAAGGACGTGCGCGATTCGCTCGGCGTCTCGATCATCTTCATCACCCACGACCTGCACGTGGCGCGCTACCTCTGCGACCGCGTCGGCGTCATGTATTTCGGCAAGCTGGTCGAGCTGGGCACGGTCGACCAGATATTCGACGCGCCGCGCCATCCCTACACGCGCGCGCTGCTGGGCACGCTGGAAGACGAGCTGCGCGGCGCGGGCGGCCCCGAGACCTTCGCGCCGCCCGGGGCGACCGGCTGCCGCTATGCCTCGCGCTGCCCACACGCGACCGCGCTCTGCGTCGGCGCCCATCCGCCGATGGAAGCCGCGAGCGACGGGCACGACGTTGCCTGCCACCGCTGGCGCGAGATCGATTTTGTCAGGCCGACGGCCTGAGAACCTGAAAGGTAGACCCATGACCGCACGCATGAGGCCGCAGTCCGAAGCACCGACCGCCCGCGATCCGCTGCTGCAGCCCTTCCGCATCCGCCATCTGACGCTGAAGAACCGCGTCATGAGCACGAGCCATGCCTGCGGGCTGGAGGTGGACGGCATGCCGGTCGAGCGCTACCAGCGCTATCACGAAGGCAAGGCCCGCGGCGGCATCGCGCTGACCATGTTCGGCGGCTCGTCGAACGTGGCGCCGGACTCGCCGAACATTTTCCGCCAGCTGAATGTCGGAACGGACGCGATCATCCCCCATCTGCAGCAGTTCTCGTCCCGCATCCACGCGCATGGCGCGGCGCTGATGTGCCAGATCACCCATCTCGGCCGCCGCGGCGAGCCGTATGCGAGCAATTGGCTGCCGACCATCGCGCCGTCGCCGATCCGCGAGACGCTGCATCGCAGCTTTCCCAAGGAGATGGACGAGCACGACATCGCCCGCGTGGTGAAGGCCTACGGCGCGGCCGCGCGGCGCTGCAAGGAAGGCGGGCTGGACGGCATCGAAACGCTGGCTGGCGGCCACCTGATCGGCCAGTTCCTGTCGCCCAACACGAACCGGCGCGCCGACCGCTTCGGCGGCTCGCTGGAAAACCGCTGCCGGTTCGGCCTGATGGTGTTCGAGGAAATCCGCCGCCAGGCCGGCGACGACTTCATCGTCGGCTTCCGCTACGTGGTCGACGAGGGCGATACCGCCGGCGGGCTCGGTTTCGACGAATGCGTGGCGATCGCCCAAGTTTTCGAGCGGACCGGCATGCTCGACTTCTTCAACGCGATCTATGGCCGGATGGACACCGAAATCGGACTGGCGGTCGACAACATGCCTGGCATGGCCTCACCGATCGCACCCTGGCTGCGGCGGGTCGGCGAGTTCAAGCGGGCGGTCAAGCTGCCGGTGTTCCACGCCGCGCGCATCGCCGACATCGCGACGGCCCGCCACGCGATCCGCGAGGGACTGCTGGACATGGTGGCGATGACCCGCGCGCAGATCGCCGAACCGAATCTCGTCGCGAAGATCGCGGCGGGACAGGAGGAGCGCATCCGCCCCTGCGTCGGCGCCACCCATTGCCAGTCGCAGTACCGGCCGCATTGCCTGCACAATCCGGCGACCGGGCGCGAGGCCAGCCTGCCGCAGACCGTCGCCCGCGCCGACCGGCCCGGGCGCAAGGTCGTCATCGTCGGCGGCGGGCCCGCGGGGCTGGAGGCGGCGCGCGTCTCGGGCGAGCGCGGGCACAAGGTCGTGCTGTTCGAGGCCGCCGACCGGCTGGGCGGTCAGGTCCTGTTGGCGGCGCGCGCAAGCTGGCGCAAGGACCTTGTGGGCATCGTCGATTGGCGGCGCAGCGAAATGGAACGCCTGGGTGTCGAGGTGCGGCTGAACCGCCTGGTCGAGCCCGCCGAGGTGCTGGCCGAGCAGCCCGACGTGGTGATCGTCGCGACCGGCGGCGTGCCGGACCTCGCCTGGCTGCCCGGCGCCGAGCTGTGCACCAGCGTCTGGGATGCGCTGAGCGGCGCCACGCCGCTGGCGGGCGATATCGTCGTCTATGACGGCACCGGCCGGCATCCGGCGCCGCAGGCGGCCG
This sequence comes from Alphaproteobacteria bacterium, assembly GCA_020846275.1. Lineage (GTDB taxonomy): Bacteria > Pseudomonadota > Alphaproteobacteria > JAEULC01 > JAEULC01 > JAEULC01. The sequence continues at coordinate 31,808 of JADLEG010000181.1, read as the reverse complement.
AGATGGCCGCCGCGCAGGGCCGCCCGGTCCGGCTGGTGTCGATCGACGCCCAACTGGCGCAGGAACTGACCTATGCGGAACGCGCTATCTGGAAGAAGCGCGCCTATGAACTGGGCGTGCCGACGAGCTTCGACCACGAGATCGAACGCATCGAGCGGCGGGGCAACCGGCTGGTCGCGGTTTTCCGCAACCTGGTGACGCGGCACACCATGGAACTGGCGGCCGACCAGGTGATCGTCGAGCACGGGACGATCCCCGCCGACCAGCTGTTCCAGGACCTCCGTGCCGCGTCGGCCAACGATGGGGTGACCGACATCGATGCGTTGCTGGAAGGCCGCATGCAGCCGCGGACAATCCGTCCCGGCGCGTTCGAACTGCACCGGGTCGGCGATGCCGTCGCCAGCCGCAATATTCATGCGGCCGTATTGGACGCACTTCGCCTCTGCAATGCGCTGTGAAGGGGTCGGGATGTCTGAGCAGTGGCAGGCTACTCCGTGGTCCGCCCAGAGGTATCTGTCTCAAAAAATATGTTGATTTTTCAATCGACTAGACAGGAAGCGGCCGCTGCGCCGCCCGAGAATCGCTCGATAGCCCGTATCGCCTGCATGCATTTTCCGGGAAATGTGGTTTAATCCTTCCTGAGAGTCGGGCGTCGAATGACCCGACCCAGGGGAGGAAGAAGATGGCTTTTGGATTGCCGCACCTGGCCCGGCTTGCGCTGGGCATCACCGTCGTCACGGCCCTCGCGATGCCCGGCCACGGCTTGGCCCAGGGATCGCTCAGCCAATCGGGACTGGTCGGCCAGCCCGAGGGCATCACCATCGTCACCGACCCGGCCCAATGGCCGAAAACCTTCAACGAGGCACCGCAGCTCGCCGACCTCGTGAAGCAGGGCAAGCTGCCGCCGGTCAAGGACCGGTTGCCGCAGGACCTGATGGTCATCAAGCCGGTGAAGGAGATCGGCAAGTACGGCGGCACCTGGCGGCGCGGCTTCACCGGTCCGGGCGACGACGAGAACGGCAACCGCATCAACGCGTCCGACCGTCCGCTGCTGGTCGACTACACCGGCGCCAAGGCCAATCCATCGCTCGCCAAGGCGTGGAAGATGAGCGAGGACGGCAAGACCTACACGCTGAACCTGCGCCGGGGCCTGAAATGGTCGGACGGTGCGCCGATGACGGCGGACGACTTCGTGTTCTGGTTCGAGGAGATCTACAGCAACAAGGACATTTCGCCGACGACGATCCCCGACATGACGCCCCAGGGCAAGCCGGGGCGCATCGTCAAGGTCGACGACTACACCGTGAACTTCGTGTTCGACGTGCCTTTCTACCTGTTCGAAGATCTGATGGAAGGCGACACGCTGATCGGCGGCGGCCAGGCGGTGCGGCAATCGAACAAGCGCAGCCACGGCGCCTACGCGCCGGCGCACTACCTGAAGCAGTTCCTGCCCAAGTTCGCCGGCGGCGTCGACGCGGTGAACGCGGCGGCGAAGGCCGAGGGCTTCGACAGCTGGGTCGCGCGGCTGCATTTCAAGAAGGACTGGACGCTGAATCCGGCCGTCCCGGTGCTGGGCCCGTGGCGGACCGTTCAGCCCATCAACAACGCCGTCTGGGTGATGGAGCGCAACCCGTTCTACTGGGCGGTGGACACCGCCGGCAACCAGCTTCCCTATATCGACCGCGTGACCATGACCCTGGCGGAGAACCTGGAAGTCCTGAACCTGCGCGCGATGGCGGGCGAATACGACCTGCAGGAGCGCCACATCGACCTGGGCAAGCTGCCGGTGATCCTGGAGAACCAGGCGCGCGGCAAGTACAAGGTGCATCTCGACACGGCATTGAACGGCACCGACGCGATCTACCACTTCAATATGAGCTACGAGGCGGATCCGGAGATCGCGAAGTGGATTCGCAACGTCGATTTCCGCCGCGCCCTGTCCCTGGCCGTGGACCGCAAGCAATTGAACGAGACGTTCTGGCTCGGCGTCGCGACGCCGGGCTCGACCGCCCCGGGCGAGGCCCTGCCCTACTTCCCCGGCCCCGGCTGGCGCGAGAAATGGTCGACCTTCGACCCGAAGAAGGCGAACGAGATGCTCGATGCCATCGGCCTGTCGAAGAAGGACGGCCAGGGCTTCCGCGTGCGCACGGATAACGGCCAGCGCCTGCGCCTGCAGGTGCAGGCCGTGCAGGCCTTCCTGCCCTGGCCCAAGATCAGCGAGATGGTCGCCGACCAGTGGGCCAAGGTGGGCATCCAGGCCGACGTGAAGGACACCGAGCGCAACCTGGCGATGACGCGCACGCAGAACAACGAGCACCACATCATGGTGTGGAACAACGGCGGCACCGAGCTGCTCTACCTGTTCCCGCGCCACGCCATCCCGGTCGACCCGACCGAGGCCTATATGGGCCCCGAGTTCGCGAAATGGTTCAACTCGGGCGGCACGCAGGGCAAGAAGCCGGACGACCCGAACATCCTGAAGATGTTGGAACTCTACAGCTCGGCCGCCGGGCAGAAGAGCGAGGACCGCATCAAGACCGCCCAGGAGATCTGGAAGATCCTGATCGACGGGCAATACGCGATCGGCACGGTGGGCCAGTCGCCGGCATTGATGGGCGTGCGGCTGGTAAGCGAGCGGCTCGGCAACATTCCCGCGCGCAACTGCATTGCCCAGCACTGCCGGACGCCGGGCGGCGCTCACCCGGAGACATGGTTCTACAAGAATTGAGCCGGCAGGCGTCGCTGGCGCGGCAGATCGGCCCTCGGACCCGATCCGGGGGCTGACGCGCCATGCTCGCCTATATTCTGCGGCGCCTGTGGCTGGGGCTGGTGACGGTGGTGGCGATCTCGATCGTCTCCTTCGTCATCATCCAATTGCCGCCCGGCGACTTCGTGGATGCCTATATCTCCAACCTGTCGGCTTCCGGCTCGATGGTCAGCCAGCAGGAAGCCCAGTCGCTGCGCCAGCAGTATGGACTCGATCGGCCGGTCTGGGTCCAGTACGGGAAGTGGATGACCAAGGTCATCCAGGGCGACTTCGGCATGTCGATGGAATGGGGCCGGCCGGTGACCGAGGTCATCGGCGACCGCCTCTGGCTCACGATCGTCGTCTCGATCGCCGCCATCATCCTCACCTGGGGCATCGCCTTGCCGATCGGCATCTTCTCGGCCGTGCGGCAGTACTCGATCCCCGACTACGCGTTCACCTTCGTCGGGTTCGCCGGGCTTGCCGTCCCCAATTTCCTGCTCGCGCTGATCATCATGTATTTCGGGTTCACGCTGTTCGACCTGAAGATCGGCGGGCTGTTCTCCGCCGAGTACCAGCTCGCGCCATGGTCCTACGGCAAGGTCGGCGACCTGATCGCCCATCTGCCGCTGCCCGCCCTCGTGCTGAGCCTGGCCGGGACCGCCCAGCTCATCCGCATCATGCGCGCCAACCTCTTGGACGAGTTGCGCCGGCCCTACGTCACCACGGCGCGGGCCCGCGGCCTGGCGGAGTGGCGCGTGGTCCTGAAATACCCCGTCCGCGCGGCGCTGAACCCGTTCGCCAGCACGATCGGCTATCTGCTGCCCTTCGTCGTATCCGGATCGATCGTCGTCTCGCTGGTGTTGTCCCTGCCCACCGTGGGTCCGCTGCTGCTGCGCGCATTGATTGCCCAGGACATGTTCCTGGCGGGCACGATCGTCCTGCTGCTCGGCGTTCTCACGGTGATCGGGACGTTCCTGTCGGACCTGATCCTGATGTGGATCGACCCGCGGATCCGCGCGGGCATGCACGAATGAGCGAGTTGGCGCAAAGCGTGCCGCTGGTGACCGCCGCCGAGGAGAAGGTTGCGGCCGCGACCCAGCTCCAGCTCACCTGGTGGCGGTTCCGCCGGCACCGGCTCGCGCTTGCCAGCGGCGTTGTCGTGATCCTGTTCTATCTCGTGGTCGTGTTCGCCGACTTCCTGGCGATTTCGCCGCCCCACTCGACCAACGCCGCGCGCAGCTTCATCCCGCCCCAGAAGATTCACCTGTTCGACTCCGATGGCGGCTTCAGGCCCCATGTCTATGCCCTGAAGGGCCAGCGCGACTTGCGGACCTTCAAGTTGATCTATGCGCCCGACCCGTCGGACAAGCGCTACCTGGTCTGGTTCACCGAGGGCTACGCCTACAAGCTGCTCGGGCTGTTCGACACGCGGCTCCACGTCCTGGGGATCGATCGCGGAACGCCGGAGGACGCGCTCTTCCTGCTCGGCACCGACCAGCTTGGCCGCGACGTGTGGTCGCGGCTGATGCTGGCGACGCGCACCTCGCTGACCATCGGCCTGGTCGGCGTGACGCTGTCGCTCTTTCTCGGCGTGTTGCTCGGCGGCATATCCGGCCTCTACGGCGGCATGATCGATACAGTGATCCAGCGGGTGATCGAGATCCTGCGCTCGATCCCGACGATCCCGCTATGGATGGGCCTGGCCGCCGCGCTGCCCGCCGACTGGTCGTCCGCGCAGGTCTACATGGCGATCACGCTGATCATCTCGCTGATCGGCTGGACCGAGCTTGCCCGCGTCGTCCGCGGGCGCTTCCTGGCGCTGCGCGAGGAGGATTTCATCACCGCGGCCGAGCTACTGGGAGCCTCGCGGATGCGGATCATCTTCCGCCACATGGTTCCCTCCTTCCTCTCGCACATCATCGCCGCGATCAGCCTCGCCCTGCCGGCCATGATCATCAGCGAGACGACCCTGTCCTTCCTGGGGCTCGGCTTGCGGCCGCCGGCGATCTCGTGGGGCGTGCTGCTGCAGGACGCGCAGAACATCCAGGCCTTGGGCCAGGCGCCATGGCTGCTGTTCGTGGCGGTGCCGGTCATCGCCGTCATCCTGGCCTTCAACTTCCTGGGCGACGGGCTGCGCGACGCGGCGGATCCCTATGGCTGATCCGATCCTTTCGGTCCGCGACCTGGTGACCTATTTCCGGCCCGAGGAAGGCGTCGTGCGGGCGGTCGACGGCGCGTCGTTCGACCTCTATCCCGGCGGCACGCTGGGCATCGTCGGCGAGTCGGGTTGCGGCAAGAGCGTCACCGCGCGCTCGATCCTGCGGATCGTCGACCGTCCCGGCGAGGTGGAAAGCGGCGAGATCCTGCTGCGCCGGGACGACGGCGGCATCGTCGACCTGGCCAAGATCGATCCGCGCCGCCGCGAGATGCGCGCGATCCGCGGCGGCGACATCGGCTACGTGTTCCAGGAGCCGATGAGCTCGCTGTCCGCCTTCTACACGATCGGCAACCAGCTGATGGAGGCGGTGCGGCTTCACCGCGCCGTGACGACCAAGGAAGCCCGGCAGCGGGCGGTCGAGTTGCTGCAGCTCGTCGGCATCCCCCGGCCCGAGCAGCGCGTCGACGCCTATTCCTTCGAGCTTTCCGGCGGGCTGCGCCAGCGCGTGATGATCGCGCTCGCCCTGGCCGCCGAGCCGCGAATCCTGATCGCCGACGAGCCGACGACGGCGCTGGACGTAACGACCCAGGCGCAGATCCTCGACCTCATCAGGCGGATCCAGGACGAACGGCGGCTGGCCGTGATCCTGATCACCCACGACATGGGGGTCATCGCCGAGATGGCCGATACGGTCGCGGTGATGTACCTGGGCAAGGTCGTGGAGTCGGGACCGGTCGATGCGATCTTCCATGCGCCGCGGCATCCCTATACCCAGGCGCTGCTGCGCTCGATCCCGTCGGTCCTGGCTGAGCCGCGTTCGCGCCTGGCGACCATCGCCGGCAGCATTCCGCACCCCTATGCGCGGCCCGAGGGTTGTCCCTTCCATCCGCGCTGCGCGCGCAGCATTGCCGGGGTCTGCGACCGGACCGTTCCGGTTGTGACCAAGCTCGACGAGCGGCACGAGGTACGCTGCGTTCTCTATGGTCGACCGGCCGAGGCCGCCGAATGACGTCGCCGCAGACGATCCTTTCGGTCGAGGGCCTCAAGAAATACTTCCCGATCCGCCGTGGCCTGCTGCGCAAGGTCGTCGGCGAGGTGAAGGCCGTCGACGACGTGTCGTTCACGATCGACCGTGGCGAAACCCTGTCGCTGGTGGGCGAATCGGGCTGCGGCAAGACCACGACCTCGCGCTGCATCCTGCGCGCGGTGCACCCCACGGCGGGAGCGATCCGGTTCAGAACCGACCCGACGCGCAACGTCGATGTCGCCGTCCTGCCCCGCGCCGAGCTGCGCCCCCTGCGCCGCCAGATCCAGATGATCTTCCAGGATCCGTACTCGTCGCTCAATCCGCGCATGACGATCGCCGACATCATCGGCGAACCGCTGCTGGTCAACGGCGTCAGCAGCCTGGCCGCCCGGCGGACGCGCGTTGGCGAGCTGCTCGACCTCGTGCAGTTGCCGCGGGCCTACATGAACCGCTTCCCGCACGCATTTTCAGGCGGGCAGCGCCAGCGCATCGGCATCGCCCGCGCGCTCGCGCTCAATCCGACGCTGATCGTGGCGGACGAGCCGGTATCGGCCCTGGACGTCTCGGTCCAGGCCCAGATCATCAACCTGATGCTCGACCTGCAGGAGCGGCTGGGCCTGTCCTACCTGTTCGTCGCCCACGATCTTTCGGTCGTCAAGCATGTCAGCCACCGCGTGGCGGTCATGTATGTCGGCCGCATCGTCGAGGTGGCCTCGACCGCCACGATCTTCCACCGCCCGAAGCACCCCTATACCGAGGCGCTGCTGTCGGCGGTGCCCACGCCCGACCCAAGGCGCCGCGCCAAGCGCATCGTGCTGGAAGGCGAGGTCGCCGATCCGGCGAACGCCCCGCCGGGTTGCGCTTTCCATCCCCGTTGCCGCTACGCGATCGAACGCTGCCGGCAGGAATTGCCGCGACTGGCGACCGTGGACGGCAGCCTTGTGGCATGCCACCGGTCGACCGAGCTTGGCCTTACGGGCGTGGCATCGGCCGCACACGCGTAGACACCGGTCCATACGGTCCCGCTACCCCTGGCGGATATCGAGGTTCAGCTGCTCGGCCAGGTGGCACCGCGCGAAATGCCCGGGCGCGATCTCGCGCAGGGGCGGCGCGTCGCGCCGGCACCGCTCGTCGGCGAACCGGCAGCGCGGGTGGAAATAGCAGCCGGACGGCGGCGCCGCCGGGCTCGGCACTTCGCCCTTCAACGCGCCGCCAATGTTCGATGCGCGCGGATCGGGCACGGGGACGGCGCGCATCAGCGCCGCCGTATAGGGATGCCGCGGCCGCTCGAAGATCGCCGAGGTCGGCGCCAGCTCGACAAGCTGGCCGACATACATCACGGCCACGCGATCCGAAATATGGCGCACCACCGAAAGATCGTGCGCCACGAACAGGAAGGTCAGGTGCAGCCGCGACTGCAGCTCGAGCAGCAGGTTCAGCACCTGCGCCTGCACCGAGACGTCGAGCGCGGATACCGGCTCGTCGGCGACGACCAGCCGCGGATTGGTCGACAGCGCGCGGGCGATGCCGATCCGCTGGCGCTGCCCGCCGCTGAAGGCATGCGGAAAGCGGTGCATGAATTCTGGGCGCAGCCCCACCAGCCGCAACAGCTCGGCCACGCGGTCGGTTCGTTCGCGACGGTTGCGCATGCCATTGATCAGCAGCGGCTCGCCGACATTGTCGAGCAGGGTCATGCGCGGATTGAGCGAGCTGAACGGATCCTGGAAGATCATCTGTATTTCGGGCCGGAACGGTCGCAGCTCCGCACGCACCATCGGCGCCAGGTCGACCATCGCGCCTTGCCGGCTGCGGAAGAGAATCTGGCCGCCCGACGGCGCCATGGCGCGCAGGATGCAGCGCGATGTCGTGGTCTTGCCGCAACCGCTCTCCCCGACCAGACCCAGCGTCTCGCCCTCCTGGATCGTGAAGCTGACGTCGTCGACGGCGCGCACCTGACCGACGACGCGCCGGAACATTCCCTTGACGATCGGGAAGTATTTCCGCAGGCCGCGGACTTCCAGCAGCGGGGCGCCGGCTTGCGCGGTCATGCCGGGTCCGCCTTGTCGTGATAGAGGAAGCAGCTCGCCTGTTGCCGCGCGGCGATGTTCTGCAGGCTCGGCACGCGCGTAGTGCACATTCCTGGTATTACGTCGCCGCAGCGGGGATGGAACGGGCATCCCGCCGGACGGTTGAAGGGATGCGGCAGCGAGCCGGTGATGACGGGCAGCGCGACGCGTGCCCGGCCGTACAGGCTGGGGATCGACCGCAGCAGCGCGCGCGTATAGGGATGCTTGGGCGCATGGAAGATATCGTCGACCGGTCCTTCCTCCATGATGCGGCCGAGATACATCACCACCACGTAGCTGGCCATCTGGGCGATCACGCCCAGGTCATGGGTGATGAAGATGATCGCGGTGCCGTACTTGCGCTGCAATTCCCGCAGGAGGCCGAGAACCTGCGCCTGGGTCGTCACGTCGATGGCCGTCGTCGGCTCGTCCGCGATCAGCAGGCGCGGCTTGCAGGACAATGCCATGGCGATCATCGCGCGCTGGCGCAGCCCGCCCGAGAGCTGCCAGGAATAGGCGTCGATCCGCTGCTCGGGCATGGAGATCCCGACGTCGCGGAACAGGTCCACGGTGATCTGACGCGCATCCTTGCGGCTGAGCGGCCCGCCGTCCGTCCGCCATTGGCGCCCGTGCAGCTGCAGCGCCTCGACGATCTGGTCGCCGACCGTATGCACCGGGCTGAAGGCGGCCATCGGCTCCTGCGGGATCAGCGCGATCTCGGCACCGCGGATCGCGCGCATCTCGACGCCGCGCGACGGCAATCGGGCCAGATCGACCACCTCCTCGCCGTCGGTCGCGGCCGGACCCGTGCGGCGGCGGAACAGGATCTCGCCGCTGGCGATCCGGCCGGGCTGCTCCACGAGCTGCAGGATCGCCTTCATCGTGACGCTCTTGCCGCAGCCGCTCTCGCCGACGATGCCCACGGTCTGGCCCGGCAGCACGTCGAAGCTGGCGCCATCGACCGCGCGGACCAGCCCCTCGTCCATCGCGAACGACACGTGCAGGTCGCGCACGGAAAGCAGCGGCGGCGCCGGGTTCATCTCAATGGCTGTACGGGTCGGAAGCATCGCGCAGCCCGTCGCCCACGAGATTGAAGGCAAGGACGGCCACGATCACCAGCAAGCCGGGGATCAGCAGCCAGGGGGCGAGCGCCAGGGTCTGGATGTTCTGCGCCTCCTGCAGCAAGACGCCCCAGCTGATCGCCGGGGGCCGGATGCCCAGCCCCAGAAAGCTGAGCGACGTCTCGTTGATGATCATCACCGGGATCGCCAGCGAGCTGGTGGCGATGATATGGCTGAGGAAGGTCGGCACCATGTGCCGCATGATGATGCGGGTCCGGCTGGCCCCGGCCAGGTCGGCCGCCAGCACGAAATCCTCCTCGCGCAACGCGAGGAAACGGCCGCGGACCTCGCGGCCCAGCGTGGTCCAGCCCACCAGCGACAGGATCACCGTGATGGCGAAGAACACCTGCTGCGGCGTCCAGTCGCGCGGCAGGGCCGCCGACAGCGCCAGCCAGATGGGAATCGTCGGCACGGACTGCAGCAATTCGATCATGCGCTGGATGATCTGGTCGGGCAGGCCGCCGTAATAGCCCGATATGCCGCCCAGCAGCACGCCGAGCAGCACGCTGAGCGTCACCGCGACCAGGCCGATCGTCATCGATGTCTGCGTGCCGTGCATGATGCGCGACCACTGGTCGCGACCCAGCCGGTCCGATCCCAGCAGGAAGATGCGCTGGTTTGCCTCGACCGGCCCGATCAGGTGCGTCCTGGTCTCGAACAGCCCGAGAATCCGGTAGGGGTAGCCCTGGACAAAGAAGCCAACATAGGCCTTGCGGGCCGGATCGGTGGTCCATTCCATCCGCAGCGTGACGGAATTGCGCTTGCCGACGATACCCGGGACCCAGGGCTTGAAGCCGCCCTCGTCGAACAGGTGCAGAGTCTGGACCGGGATGAACGCCTGTCGCGCGTCGGTCAGCTCGGGATCCTGCGTGCTGAAGAAATCCGGCGCGATCACCACGGCGTAGAGGCAGATCAGGATGCCCGCGCTGAACAGCGCCAGCCGATGCTTGCGGAAGCGCCACCACACCAGCGTCCAGTTCGACGCGACCGATACGCGGTCCTCCGCCGCCGACGTGTCGGGCGCCACGGCGACCATGCTAGTTTTCCATCCGGATGCGCGGATCGATCCAGGCCAGCAGCACGTCGGAGATCAGCGTGCCGATGATGGTCAGGAAGCAGTAGATCAGCAGGATGCTGCCGGCGAGATACATATCCTGGTTGACCAAGGCCCGCAGCAGCAACGGCCCGATATTGGGCAGATTCATCACCGTGGCGACGATCAGGCTGCCCGAGAACAGCGCCGGCAGGTACCAGCCGATCGTGCTGACCAGCGGATTGAACGCCAGGCGCACCGGGTAGCGCAGCACCAGCCGCCATTCCGACAGGCCTTTCGCCCGCGCCGTCATGACATAGGGCTTGTTGAGCTCGTCCAGCAGGTTGGCGCGCATCACGCGGCTCAGCCGCGCCGTGCCGGCGATGCCCAGCACGAGCGCCGGCAGCCAGATGTGCTTCAGGAGGTCGATGACGCGCCCAAGGCTCCACGGCGCATTGGCGTATTCGGACGAGAACAGCCCGGTAATCCCGACGTCGAAATAGGCGAAAGCCAGCCACATCAGGACCAGGGCCAGCAGAAAGTTGGGCGTGGCGACGCCGACATAGTTGATGACGGTAAAGAGGTAGTCGAAGAACGAGCGCTGATGGGTGGCGGAGTAGATACCGGCTGGCACGGCGATCACCCAGGTAAGCACGAACGACAGCAGTGCCAGCGCGATGGTAAGCGTCAACTGCTCGCCGATCAGCTCGGCATTCGGGCGCTGATACTCCAGCGACAGACCCAGGTTGCCGCTCAGCAGGTTTTGCATCCAGCGCAGGTACTGCACGGCCATTGGCTGATCGAGCCCATATTCATGACGCAACGCGGCGATGTGCTCGGCGCTGATCGAGCTGCCCGACGAAGCCAAGGTCGCGACATAGGCGGTCAGGAAGTCGCCCGGCGGTGCCTGCACGATCGCGAACACGACGATCGAGAACAGGACCAGGAGGAACGGCAGCAGCAGCAGGCGCTGGATGATGTACCGCGTCATCGACGATCACCGGGATGGCGCGCGCCGGCCCCCGGCCGTCGGCCGGCCAGGGGCCTTCGCGGGCGGGCCGCTAGCGCGCGAAGAAGAACTGCTCGGTGCGCGCGTTGCCCGGACTGCGCAGCGGCCAGTCGTTGCCGATGGTCTTCGGCACGTTCTGGAACTTGGAGTTGACGACCACTACGCCCTGCACCATCGGAGTAAGGCCGATCGTGCCGATCTCGTACATGTCGTCGACCCAGAGCTTGAACATCTCCTTGGCAAGCTTCACCTGCTCGTCCGGTCCCACGGCGCGCGTCAGGTCGCCGATCTCCATGATCCGCTTCATCGACGCCGGCGGCTCCACGCCCTCCTTGCCACCCGTCAGCCCCCACTGGCCCCACAGCGGGCCCATGGTCATGATCGGGTTGTTGCGCGGATCGTACTTGGAGTTGCCGGTGAACGGGAACGCGGAAGTGTCCTCGTTCCAGATCTCCGCCATAAGCTCGTTGGCGTCGCGCATCTTGAAGTGCAGCGCCCGCTCGCGGATCTGCACGATCGTCTTGATGCCGACCTTCTCCCAGTCCTTGGCCACGAGCTGACCGACGTCCGGCCAGGCGCCGAACGCAGGCACGATCGAGAGCTCGATCGTGGCCGGCTTGCCGTTCGGCAACAGGCGGATGCCCTGCGCGTCCTTCTTGTTGAGGCCGATCGAGTCGAGCAGCTTGCCGGCTTCCTCCGGCTTGTACTCGGTGTATTTCCGCGCGTATTCGTCGCCCGGATAGTAGGGATGCCACGGCGCCGGCACGCCCTGGCGCGCTTCGCCCAGCCCCAGAAACACCGACTCCTTGATCTGCTCGCGGTTGATCGCCAGCGACATGGCGATGCGGAACTCTTTGGCGGCCAGCATCTTGCCGATCTCGGGGTCGGCCTTGTAGGTGGCGTTGAACTGGATCGCCGCGTCCGAGCCGCCGAAGGTCGGCCAGGTGATGACCTTGTACTTGCCGGTCTTCTCCTGCTCCTTGAAGACCGGGTAGTTGGTCATCTGGATATGGCGCGCCTGCATGTCGAAGTCGCCGGCAATCGCCGCCAGGTTCAGCGCCTGGGTGTCGGCGAAGTAGGTGAAACGCACCTCGTCGACATAGGGAAGCTGGTTCCCCTCGGGATCGACGCCGACGTAGTAGGGATTGCGCTTCAGCGTGAAGACCGGCTCGCTGATGCGGGTCGCCGCCGTCCAGGCCGCCATCGACGGCCGCTCGACGTTTTCCGGCGGGGCATTCTTGGCCGCGAACAGTTCGGTCCAGGTCTTGAAGCCCGCAGCCGCAACCTGCTTGTCGATCTCTTCCTTGGCCGTGTAGGCGGGATGGAACTTCTTCAGGTAGTGCGCCGGCAGGAACATCGCGTAGGTGCGGTCGGCGCCGTCGGCATTGGCGACGGCCGTCAGGAACAGCGTCGCCGGCTCCTTGTAGGTGAACTTGACCGTCTCGGGGTCCACCTTCTCGACCAGGGCGGCCGAGCCGTCCTTGTTCTTGATCCACTGCGGCAGCGACGGGCTCAGGTCCTTGTTGAGCACGACGTCCTTGTACCAGAACACGATGTCGTCGGACGTGAAGGGCGCGCCGTCCGACCATTTCGAGCCCTTGCGCAGCTTGATCGTCCAGGACTTGAAATCCGCCGATGGCTCGGCGCCCGCCGCGATCTTGGGCTCGATCTTCGCGCCGTCCGGCGCGAAGCGGAACAGGGCGTCGAACACGACGCGGACGTAGTTGTTGGCGTCGGCCGGGCCGAGGAAGGCGCGGCGCCACACGCCCCCATACTGGCCGATCTTCTCCACGACCGGGACCACCAGGGGATTCTCCGGCAAGCGCTGGTCGACCGGCGGCAACTTGCCGGCCTTGACCAGATCCGCCAGCGCCGGCGCTTCCTTGTACTTGGACTGGGCCGCGGCCGGCCCGGCCAGGCCGGCAAACGCGATCGCCAGCGCGGCCGCGATGCCAAGGCCCGCGCGCGGCGAAGCCATACCGATCATAGCTTGCATTTCCATCCTCCCTACCTTGGCACTTCCGGCCAGCTTGCCGCCGCCGACCACGCTAGTCGGGGGGCGCCGGTGCCCTTCTTTTCGCCGCCAACCTAGCCACGCCATCGATGGGCGGTCAAGGGTTGTCCGGACGAGTACCAGGCGACCCTCACCCCGGCCGGGCGCCGGTCGCATGCCTAGTTCTTCGGCCGGGCCTGGACCGACTGGCTAAGCCCCAGCAGGATCACGGAAACGGCGATCAGCAGGGTGGAGATAGCGGCGATCGTGGGGTCGATCTCGTCGCGCAGGGCATTGAACATGCGCTTCGTCAGGGTCGCCTTGTCGCCGCCGGCGATGAACAGCGAGATCACCACCTCGTCGAGCGAGGTGATGAAGGCCAGCAGCGCGCCGGCGATCACCGAAACCCGGATTTGCGGCAGGGTCACGGTCAAGAACGCCCAGGGGCGGCTGGCACCCAGGCTGCGCGCCACCATCTCCTGGCTCATGTCGTAGTTCTTCAGCCCCGAGGCCACCGTGATGACCACCAGCGGTATGGCCATCACCGAATGCGCCAGCACGATTCCTTCGAGCGTGTTGTTCATTCCGACCTGGGCATAGAGGAGGAAAATGCCGATCGCGACCAGAATGCCCGGGATCACCAGCGGCGCGACGAAGACCAGATAGGCGACCTGTCCCAGCCGCGAGCGCGCCGTGCGCAGGCTGTAGGCGGCCAGCGTGCCGAACACGGTCGACAGGATGGTGGTCAGGGCGGCGGCGCTCAAGGAGACCACGGTCGCATCGCGCCATTCGACTGCCGCGAAATACGCCGCATACCAGCGCGTCGACCATCCGGGCGGCGGAAACGCCAGGTAGCGCGAATCCGAGAAGCTGAGCGGGATCACCAGCAGGCTCGGCAGGATCAGGAACAGCACGGTCAGGGCGACAAGCACGTAGAGCCAGGAGCGGCGCCGGTGCGTGATCTGGGTCTCGGTCGCTATTCCCCGCGGCATCAGCGCGAGCCCATGATCCGCTCGAACCCGACAAGCCTGCCGACCAGCCACAGGATCAGCAGCGTCATCACCAGCAGAACGACCCCCAGCGCGCTCGCAGCGCCCCAGTCGGAATGATAGGTGACGGTCCGCTCGATCTGCATCGACCACATCATCACCCGCCCGCCGCCCAACAGCGCCGGGGTCACGTAGAAGCCGAGGCAAAGGACGAACACGATGATCACGCCCGCCACCAGGCCGGGCAGCGACAACGGCACGAAGACCTGCCAGAACGCCTTGATCGGCGAAGCGCCCAGGTTGGCCGCCGCGCGCATGTAGTCGGGACTGATCGCGCGCATCGCCGCATAGAGCGGCAGCACCATGAACGGCAGCATGATATGCACCATGCCGATCGTGGTGCCGGTGAAGTTGTGCACGAGGCGCAGCGGGGTTTCGATGATCCCGGCATCGCCGAGCCAGGTATTGATCAAGCCGCGGCGCTGCAGCAGCACGAGCCACGCATAGCAGCGCACCAGCAGCGAGGTCCACACCGGGAACATCACCAGCAGGAGCAGCAGCGATGCCATGCGCTGGCTGGACTGGGCGATCAGGTAGGCCAGCGGATAGCCCAGCGCCATGCAGATCCCCGTCACCAGGAACGACAGCTCGAACGTGGTCTTCAGCGTCAGCATGTAATTGGGGTGCAGCAGGCGTTCGTAGTAGGCGAGCGTGAAGCCGTTCGGTCCATAGAAGGACAGCCAGCAAAGCCAGAGGTTGGGCGCCAGCGCGATCAGGCCGATCAGCAGCAGCGCGGGCAGCGCCAGGCCGCCCAGCGCCAGTTCCTCCAGCCGCCGCGCGGTCTTGTAGCGCCCTGCGTTCAGCGCCTCGTCGCCGGCGGGCCGATGGGCGATCGCCGGGGCGGCATCCGTCGTCATGGCGCCGCATCCGCCGGCACGATGATGGTGTCGGACGGCGCCAGGCCCAGCCGGATCGGCTGGCCGATGTCCGGCACCGCCGGCGCCGCGCTGGTCGCGGGCTGCCGGATCGCGACCTGCTGCCCGCCGGCCAACGCCACATAGAGCAGCGAGCTTTCGCCCTGGTAGACGACCTCCTTGACCTCGCCGTCCAGGCGGTTGAGCCCGTCGGCGGCGCCGGCCGCGAGGATTTGCAGCTTTTCCGGGCGCAGGACCAGCAGATGGCCGCCCGCCGCGCCCGGCGGTACGCGCGCGAGCTTCAAGGGCCGCTCGCCGATCCAGGCCGCCCCGTCGCGCACGGTCACCGGCAGAAAGCTCGATTCGCCGATGAACTCGGCGATGAACCGGCTGTCGGGCCGCTCGTAGATGTCGCGCGGCCGGCCGATCTGCTTGAACCGGCCGCGGTCGATCACCGCGATCCGGTCCGACATGGTGAGCGCCTCGCGCTGGTCGTGCGTGACATAGACCGTCGTCATGCCGAGGCGCTGATGCAGGTGGCGCACCTCGATCTGCATCTGCTCGCGCAGCTTCTTGTCGAGGGCGGACAGCGGCTCGTCCATCAACAGGATGCGCGGCTCGAAGATGATCGCGCGCGCCAGGGCGACGCGCTGCTTCTGGCCGCCCGAAAGCTGGTCGACCTGGCGCTCGCCCAACCCCTGGAGCTGTACCATGTCGAGCGCCCGGTTCACCCGCTCGGCGATCGCTGACTTGCCGGCGCCGCGAAGCTTCAGCGGGTAGGCTAGGTTGCCCGCGACCGACATGTGCGGGAACAGCGCGTAGTTCTGGAATACCATGCCGACGTCGCGCTTGTGCGGCGGCGTCAGGGACACGTCGCGGTCGCCGAAGCGCACCTCGCCGCTGTCCGGCCGGATGAACCCGGCCAGCACCATCAGCAGCGTGGTCTTGCCCGACCCGGACGGTCCGAGCAGCGTGATGAATTCGCCGCTCGCGATCTCCAGGCCGATATCGTCGAGCGCCGCGAACGCCCCGTAGCGTTTCGTGACGGAGCGAATCGAGATCGGCAGCGACATCGCCATGCTGGTGCCCGCGACGATCCTCCGGCCGGCTCTCGGGGCGATGCGCCGGGCATCGCCCCCGTGCCGACTTGCGCTATTGCTGCAGGAACGCGTCGAAACGCTTGACCATCTCGTCGGAGTTCTCGACCCACCAGTCGACCGACATCACGAAGCCCTTGCCCTTGTTCTGCGGCGAATTGGGCAGATCGGGCAGCTTCTCGGGCGGGATGACGGCGGCATCGAAGCCCTTGAGGTTCGACGGTGCGTAGTTGATGAACAGCGAGATCCGCGCGTTGACCTCCGGACGCATCATGATCGCCAGCGCCTTCATCGCCAGTTCCTTGTTGGGCGCGCCCTTCGGCATCAGCCAGCAATCGGAAACCAGCATCTGCTGGTCGAAGGTGATGTCGAGCTTGCCGCCCTTGCCTTCCTTCTCGGCCATCGCCGCCTGGATGCGTCCGTTCCAGGCCTGGGTCATGTCGACCTCGCCGTCCTGCAGCACCTGCGCGGACTGCGCGCCCGAACTCCACCACACCAGCACGTGCGGCTTCACCTGCGCCAGCTTCTTGAATGCGCGGTCCGCGTCCAGCGGATAGAGCTTGTCCATCGGCACGCCGTCCGCGATCAGCGCCGCCTCGAGATTGTAGAGCGGATGCTTGCGCATCGAGCGCTGGCCAGGGAAGTTCTTGGTGTCCCAGAAGGCGGCCCAGCCGGTCGGTTTCTTGTCGCCGAACGCCTTCGTGCGCCAGCCGATCGCGGTCGAATAGACGATCTGCGAAATCCAGTGGCTCGACTTCAGCTCGGCCGGCACGCCCGGATCGTTGATGATCGCGTCGTCGATCTTCTCGAGCTTGCCTTCCTTCTGCAGCAGCGCGCAGGTGTAGGCGCCCTGCGTCGAAAGGTCCCAGGTGGGCTTGCCCGACGCGACCTGCGTGCGGATGTCCGCGATGCCCGAGGTCGTGTCCTCCTTGACGGTGATGCCGAGTTCCTTCTCGACGAGATTGAACCAGGCCTCGCGCTGCGCCTTCTGGAACGCGCCGCCCCACGAGGAAACGGTGATCGATTTCTGCTGCGCGCCGGCCGGCTGCGCGGCGAACACGAGTCCGGCGCCGACCAGCGCCATGGCCCCGATCTTGGTGACGTTCATGTGGCTCCCCTCCGCCTCGATGATCTTCGACGCTATCTGCCTGGCGGTGCGGTCCACCCTTGGGAGCCGCACGCCCTATCCCCTCATCTCTCGTGAGGATTTCACCTCCGCGACCCCGGCAAGTCAAGGAATTCACGCCCCTACCGGCTTGGCAACACCGGAAGCCGGTGACAGTATCGCCGCCCTGATCGTCGGGCGGCATGAGGGGGGACTGCGTGTCGGACGCGAAGAATCTCGCACGCGCGTGGGTACGGGACAATCTCGGCGACCTTTCGGATTGGTGCGCGACCGTCTGGGATTTCGGCGAGACGGCCTGGCGCGAATACCGCTCCGCGGCCTTCTACGTCGATCTGCTGCGCAAGCAGGGCTTCACCGTCGAGGCCGGCAGCGGCGGCATGCCGACCGCCTTCGCGGCGGTTTGGGAGAACGGCCGGGGCCCGACGATCGGCGGCTACGCCGAATACGACGGCGTGCCGGGAAACTGCCAGGCCGCCGACATCGTGAAGCGCCCGCGCGCAGGCCTCGGCCCGCATGCCGGCGGCCACACCGACCCCCACTCCGCGCTGGGCATTTCGTCGCTGGGCGGCTTCCTGGCCGCCAAGGCCGTCATGGAGCGCCTGGGCATCAAGGGTCGGCTCAAGTTCATGGGCGAGCCGGCGGAGAAGACCCGCGGGTCGAAGCCGATCCACGCCGCCCGCGGCTACTACGACGAGATGGACGCGGCGATCTCGTTCCATCCGTTCTGGGCCATGCCTTATTGCAATACGGTACGCTGGGACACGCATTCCGGCGCCGGCTATGGCGTGCTCTACAGCTTCACCTGCGACGAGCCCGAAACCTGGATGGCCCAGCAGGACCAGTCGGCCGTGACCGGCTACCACGCCGGGTCGCGCGCGCCCGGCGCCAACGACGCGGTGGTGGCGATGTACCTCTTCGGCAAGGCGCTGAAGGAGCACATGCTGCCGACCGCCAAGAGCTGGACCATCAACGAGGCGATCCTCGCCATGGGCCAGGCCACCGCCGACAACCTGCCGGCGGGGATGGCGCAGATCATGTACTTCATCCGCGTGCCGACCATCGACATGGCCGAGCACGTGGTGCGGACGCTCGACCGCTATGCCGAGAGCGCGGCGCTGGTCGCGCATTGCCAGTGGCGGCGCAACTGGATCGCCAAGTCCCGCCCCGGCCTGCCCAACCACGCGATGGCGCGCGCAACCTACGCCAATCTCGAGGCGGTGGGCGCACCGCGGTTCGCGGGCGAAGCCGTGGCGCTGGCCCAGGCGATCCAGCGCAACCTCGGCCTGACGCCGATGGCGCGGCCGTTCATGCCCGAGATCGAGCAGCTGATCGCGCCGGAGGAAGCGGAGCGGCAGCAGCGCCAGACCCTGCCGCCGACCCAGCTCAACGCCTCGTCCGACGACTACACGGAATATTGCTGGCACGCGCCGACGGCGCGGCTGACGGTCGGACGTCCCCTGCTCGCCGCGCCGCGCCCCGGCTATTCCTACCCGGCCTGGGTCATCAACGCGCTGGGCGGCCTCAAGCCCTGCATCGATCCGATGATCGCGGTGACGTCGCAGACCATCGCCATGACGATCCTCGACCTGCTGGGCGAGCCTGCCCTCCTGGCGGCGGCGAAGGCCGAGTTCGTCGAGCGTACCGGTGGGGGCATCGGCGGCAGCAAGTGGATCGCGCCGCTATGCGACTACGACCCGCCGATCCACTACCGCTGGCCCGAATATGTCGAGACGCCCCGCGGCCGGCGCGAGTGGGTGATTCCGACCCAGCCGACCGACTGAACGCATCCCATCCGAGGAAGACAGCCATGGCCCTGCATTTCGACCGCGGCGAATTCACCCAGCGCGTGGCGCGCGCCCGCGAAGCCCTAAAGCGCGACAAGCTCGACGCCGTCCTGCTGTTCGCCCAGGAGAGCCTCTACTACCTGACCGGGTTCGACACGACGGGCTTCGTGTTCTTCCAGTGCCTGGTGCTGACGGCCGACGATCAACCGCTGACCTTGCTGACCCGCCGGCCCGACCTCGAGCAAGCGCGCCGCACCTCGACGATCGAGGACATCCGCCTGTGGTACGACGCCGAAGGCGCCGATCCATCGCGCGAACTGCGCGCGATCCTCGAGGAGAAGAAGCTGAAGGGTTGCCGCGTGGGGATCGAATTGCGGGCGTTCGGCCTGACGGCGGACAAGTACGAGTTGGTCCGCCGCCAGCTCGAAGGCTGGTGCAGCCTGGTCGATGCCTCGAGCCTGGTGCGCGCGCTGCGGGTGGTGAAATCGCCGGCGGAGATCGCCTATGTGCGGCGCTCGGCCGAATTGGCCGATGACGCGCTGATCGCCATGCTGGACGCATCGAAGCCCGGCGCGTTCGAGGGGGTGATCGCGGGTGCCGGGTCGAAGGTCATCTTCGACGGCGGCGGCGACCCGCCGCCCTCCGGCCCGGTGCTGGGCTCGGGCGACCGCGCGCTGCTGGTGCGCAGCGCCACGGGCTTTCGCCATCTCGATGCGGTCGACCAGCTGACGTTGGAGTTCGCGGCGAGCTACCGGCACTACTGCGCCTGCCTGATGCGCACGGTCGCGATCGGCAAGCCGAACGAGCAGCAGCGGCGCATGTTCGAGGTGACGCGCGACGCCCTGCAGGCGATGACCGAGGCCGCCGGGCCGGGCCGGCCGCTCGGCGAGATCGACGACGCGCATCGCCGCGTCTATGACGCCGCCGGTTACGGCAAGTTCCGCATGTCCGCCTGCGGCTATTCGCTGGGCGCGAGCTATCGCCCGACCTGGATGGACGTGCCGCCGATGCTCTATTCCGGCAACCCCATGCCGGCCGAGCCGGGCATGGTGCTGTTCCTGCATGCGATCCTGATCGACGCCGAGAAGAACCTGGCCATGTCCGCCGGCCACACGATCACGATCACCGCCGGCGGCCGCGAGGTCCTGAGCCGGCTGGTGCCGGAATACAAGGTCTGCGTCTAGCGCCCGGCCAGATAGGCGCAGGCCGCCAGCGCATGGGTGCGCACGACATGCAGGAAATCCTCGATGTCGACATGCTCGTCGAGCGATCCCATTGTCTTGGGCGACGGGCCGTAGACATAGGCCGGCACGCCGATCTGCCGCCATAGCCGCGCATCGGTGCCGCCCAGGTTGACGATCGGCGTCGGCTTGGGCCGTCCGAGCGATTCCACCGTGCCGCGCAGGATGTCGACCATCTCGTGATAGGGATCGCACCAGGTCGGATCGTTGCCGCCCGTGACGCGCATGGATATCTCGGGATAGCGGTCGACGATCGCCTGGACCTGCGGCACCAGATCCGCCGCGGTCATGCCGCAGGGCATGCGGAAGTCCGCCTCGAAGGTGCAATGCGACGGCACCATGTTGACCTTGGCCCCGCCATGGATCGTCCCGATGTTCAGCGTGACGCGCGTGACGAGGTCGCCCGCGCCTGCGCCCATGGCCTGATCCATCGCCGCGCGGCCGGCGTCGACCGCCTTCTGGATATTGTCGCCGAGGCGCACTTCGATCTTGGTCAACTCCTCGAGGTCGGCGGCCAATGCCATGGCAAGCTTGGTCGCGCTCTTCGAGGCATGGGTATAGGACCCATGCGACCCGGGCGTGCGCACGGTGAACTCGATCCAGAGCGGCCCCCGCTCGCCGAACCGCACGGTGCCGGTCCCGCTCGGCTCGCCGTTGAGGCAGCAATCGCCGTGCACCTCGGGGTGATGCTCCATCAGGTAGCGCGCGCCCCAGGGGCCGAACGTCTCCTCGTCGGAAACAGCGGTGAGCGTCAGCTTGCCGGCGAACTCGCCCTTCAGCCGGTGCAGCAGCATGTAGGTCATGATCGACGCGGTGGTGCCGCATTTCATGTCGCAGGCGCCGCGGCCGTAGAGCTTGCCCTCGGCGATCTCGCCGCCCCAGGGATCCTTGGTCCAGCCGGCGCCGTTCTCGGCCACCGGGAAGACGTCCATGTGGCCATTGAGCACCAAGTGCCTGCCCGGCCCGAGGCCATCGTAGCTGCCCACGATGTTGGGCATCTCGGCATTGGGCGCGATCACCCGGTAGGGCAGTTCGTGGCGATCGAGGAACCGGGTGACGACGCCGGCCGCCGATCGCGTATCGCCGGGAGGGTTGGGCGTCCGGCAGCGCACGAACTCCTGCAGGAACCCGATCATCTGCGCCCGCTCCTGGTCGATCCAGCCGAGAATCCGCTCGCGCGCCGTCGCCATCCGATTCTTCCCCCGTCCCTGCCGAACCGCCGCAGCGGCCCTCTATACCAGCCGGCCCGGCCGGGTGGAATGCCGGCCATAGCGCCATATCCCGGTAGATATGCCGCTTGGCGAAAGCCGGAGATCGATATATCTAGTGCGATATGACGCCTGTCGCGTCTCGCGGACAGGCGGTGGATCGAGGGGTGTTCCATGCAGACCTGCTGCAGGCGAAACTGGCTCCGCGCGGCGACGGCGGCTTTCATGATCGTGCTTGCCGCTTCCGGCCCGGCACGGGCGCAGACCACGCAGCCCGTGATCTTCGCCGCCGCGAGCCTGAAGAACGCGCTCGACGACATCGCCGCGCAGTGGAAGGCCGAGACGGGCAAGAACCCCGCGATCTCCTATGCCGCGAGCTCGGCGCTCGCCAAGCAGATCGAGCAGGGCGCGCCGGCCGACATGTTCATCTCGGCCGATCTCGACTGGATGGACTATCTGCAGCAGCGCAACCTGATCAAACCGGCGACCTGCGGCAACCTTCTCGCCAACCGGATCGTGCTGATCGCCGCCAAGGAGTCGAAGGTGACGGCCAAGATCGCGCCGGGATTCGACCTGGCGTCGCTGCTGGGCACGGGGCGCCTCGCGATGGCGGATACGATCGCCGTGCCGGCTGGGAAGTACGGCAAGGCCGCGCTCGAGGCGCTCAAGGTATGGCCGTCGGTCGAGGGCAAAATCGCCCAGGCCGAGAACGTGCGCGCCGCGCTGCTGCTGGTTTCGCGCGGCGAAGCGCCGCTGGGCATCGTGTACCAGACCGATGCCGCGGCCGATCCCAACGTCAAGATCGTCGACGCCTTCCCGCAGGACACGCACCCGCCGATCGTCTACCCGATCGCGCTGACCGCCGGCGGAACCAACCCCGACGCGCCCGGATTCCTCGCCTATCTGAAGTCCGCCAAGGCCAAGCCGTTGTTCGAGAAGCAGGGATTCTCCGTGCTAAACTGATCGGATGCTGGATGCGCTGTCGCCCGCGGAGTGGACCGCCGTACATCTGAGCCTCAAGGTCTCGCTGTGGGCGACGCTGGCGAGCCTGCCCGCGGGCATCGCGACGGCCTTCGTGCTCGCGCGCGGACGGTTCTGGGGCCGGGCGGTTCTCAACGGCATCGTCCATCTGCCGCTGATCCTGCCGCCGGTCGTCACGGGCTATATCCTGCTGCTGCTGTTCGGGCGCAAGGGGCCCATCGGGGCTTTTCTCGAGCAGGCCTTCGGCATCGTCTTCGCGTTTCGCTGGACCGGCGCGGCACTGGCCTGCGCGGTGATGGGATTTCCGCTGCTGGTGCGCGCAATCCGGCTTTCGGTCGAGGCGGTCGACCGGCGACTGGAGGACGCGGCCGGCACGCTGGGCGCCCACCCCGCCTGGGTCTTCCTGACCGTCACCCTGCCGCTGACCCTGCCGGGCATCCTGGCCGGCATGATCCTATGCTTCGCCAAGGCGATGGGCGAGTTCGGCGCCACCATCACCTTCGTGTCGAACATTCCGGGCGAGACGCAGACCCTGCCCTCGGCGATCTATACCTTCACGCAGGTCCCGGGCGGCGACACGGGCGCATTGCGGCTGACCCTGGTTTCGGTGGTGCTGTCGATGGCGGCGCTGCTGGCGTCCGAGGCGATGGCGCGGCGGATCGGCCGCAGGCTGGACCTGTCGTGAATCTGAGCGTGGATATCCGCCACGACCTGGGGCGGTTCCAGCTCGATGCAAGGTTCGAGACCGAGGGACGGCTGACCGCGCTGTTCGGCCGCTCGGGCTCGGGCAAGACTACGCTGGTGAACGTGATCGCCGGACTGATCCGCCCCGACCATGGGCGCATCGCGCTGGGCGACGAGACGCTGGTCGACATCGCGCGCGGCATCTTCGTGCCCGCGCATCGCCGGCGGCTCGGCTACGTGTTCCAGGAGGGCCGCATCTTCCCGCATTTGACGGTGCGCCAGAACCTGCTCTACGGCCAATGGTTCACGCCGCGCGCCGCGCGCTACCAGCAATTCGACCAGGTCATCGAGCTGCTCGGCATCGCACCCCTGCTCGACCGCCGGCCCCATGCCCTGTCCGGCGGCGAGAAGCAACGCGTCGCGATCGGCCGTGCGCTGCTCGCCAGCCCTCGCCTGCTGCTGATGGACGAACCGCTGGCATCGCTCGACGAGGCTCGCAAGGGCGAAATCCTGCCCTATATCGAGCGCCTGCGCGACGTGATTGGGATTCCGATCGTCTATGTCAGCCATTCGATCGCCGAGGTGACGCGCCTTGCCAACACCATGGTGGTCCTGTCGGACGGCCGGGTCGCGGCCGTCGGCGCGGCGAACGAGGTGATGGGCCGCCTGGACCTGTTCCCGCTGACCGGTCGGGCGGAAGCCGGCGCCATCATCGAGGCGCGCGTCGAATCGCACGACGAGACCACGGGACTGACCACGCTGCGCTGCGCGGCCGGGGCCCTGCGAGTGCCGCGGGTCGACACGGCCGTCGGCGCATCCCTGCGCGTGCGCATTCGGGCACGCGACGTGATGGTCGCCGTGAAGGCCCCGGAAGGCCTGAGCGCACTCAATGTCCTGCCCGGCACGGTTCAGGAGATCGACACGCATGGCGGGCCGATCGTCGACCTGCGGCTGGACTGCGGCGGCCAGAGCCTGCTGGTGCGGCTGACGCGCTACTCGGTGGCCAATCTCGGCCTGGCGCCCGGCCGGCCGGTGTTCGCGGTGATCAAGAGCATCGCCTTCGACCGCCGGAGCCTCGGCGGCGCGGTCACGGCGCAGGACGTCGGCGACGGCGATACGACCGCGGCCTGAAGCCTCCGCCGCTCATTTCCAGAACTTGCGTGACGCCAGCCGCGCGCCTTCGGCCATCGCCGCCAGCTTGGCCCAGACCACGTCGGGATCGACGGCGGCCTGTCCGACCCAGGTGCCGTAGCCGCAGTCGCTGCCGGCGATCACGTTCTCGCGCCCCACGAGGTTCGCGTAGCGGCCGATGCGCTGGGCCACCAGCTCGGGATGCTCGATGAAGTTCGACTTGGATTCGAGCACGCCCGGGATCAGCACCTTTCCGTCCGGCAGCTTGACGCGCTCGAACAGGGTCCATTCATGGGCATGGCGCGGGTTCGCGGCCTCGAAGGAGATCGCGCTGGGACGCGCCTTGAACACGATGTCCACGATGTCGGCCAGCGGCACGTCGCAGTGGTGCGGCCCTTCGTAGTTGCCCCAGCAGACATGCATCCGTAGCTGCTCGGGCGCGATGCCCGAAACCGCATGGTTCAACGCCGCGATATGCATGTCGATGCGCTTGCGGAACTCGGGCAGATCGAGAGCGGCGTACTGGATGTGGCGTCCCATCGCGAGGTCGGGACAATCGATCTGCAGGATAATTCCGGCCTTGGCGACGGTCTCGTATTCGTGGCGCATCGCGTCGGCAATGGCGAATAGATACTTCTCGTGATTGGGGTAGTGGTCGTTGCGGAAGAACAGCGACACCACGCCGGGCGAGGCGGCGCTCATGAACGTCGCGGCCTTGTTGACCGTGGACGCCGCCGCCAGCAGGTTCGCCGCGTCGGCCTGCGCCGCGGCCGGGTCGCGCACGGAGATCGGTCCGTTGCAGGCCGGCGTCTTGCGCCGCGAACGGCCGGGATCGCCGAAGACGCGCTTCTGCAGCTCGGGAAAGGCGGCCAGGTCCTGGTAGACAAAGGTATTCCCGGTGCCGCCAAATCCCGCCAGCCGGTCCTTGACGTAGGTCGCATAGCTCGGCTTCGACATCTCGCCGTCGTTGATGATATCGACGCCGGCCTCGACCTGCTTGCCCACGACCTCGGCGACGGCGCCGCGCACGCGGGCGGCAAGGGCCTGGGGATCGACCGGCACGCCCTCCTCCTTGGCGTACATGGTGCGGATCAGGTCTGGCGGCCGGGGCAGGCTGCCGGTATGCGTCGTCAGGAATCGCTCGGTGCTGCGGATCATCTCTCGCCTCCTTCGCGGGGATCGGCGGCGTCCCCTTCGCCCAGATAGGCCGCGCGGATCTGCGGTTCCGCCATCAGCGCCCGGGCCGGCCCTTCGGCCACGACCCTTCCGTCCTCCAGCACGTAGCCCCGCGCGGCGATCGCCAGCGCGCGTGCGGCGTTCTGTTCGATCAGGAGGATCGACAGGCCGTCGGCATGGATGGCGCGGATCGTCTCGAACACCTGCTCGACGATGGCGGGGGCCAGGCCCAGCGACGGTTCGTCGATCAGCAAGAGCCGCGGCCGCGCCATCATCGCGCGGCCGATCGCCACCATCTGCTGCTCGCCGCCCGACAGCGTGCCGGCCTGCTGGCGATACCGCTCCTTGAGCCGCGGGAACATGGCGTAGACGCGCGCGATCCCCTCGTCGCGGTAGCGCCGCGCCGACGGCGGATAGCATCCCATCTCGAGGTTCTCTTCGACCGACATGGTGGCGAACAGCCGCCGGCCTTCGGGAATCAAGGCCACGCCGCGCAGGCGCATGGCGCGCGCATCGGCGGAGGTCACGTCCTCGCCGCCCAGTCGGACCGTGCCCTGCCGGATCGGCAACAGGCGCAGGATCGCGTTCACCAGCGTGGTCTTGCCCGCGCCGTTCGGGCCCACGACGCTGACCAGCTCGCCGGGGCCGACCCTGAGCGACACGCCGCGCAGGGCCGGCGCATCGCCATAGGCCACATGCATGCCCGATACCTCAAGCATGGGCGGTTCCCAGATAGGCCGCCACCACCTCCGGCTGGCGCATCACCGCGCGGGGCGCGCCCGCGGCGATAACTTGGCCATGGTTGAGCACGACCAGGCGATCGGTCAGCGACAGCACGGCGCGCATGTTGTGCTCGATGAACACGATGGTCGTGCCGCGGTCGCGGATGGCGCGCACCAGCGACAGCGCGCTGTCCATCTCGGCGGGGGAGAGGCCGGCCAGCACCTCGTCCAGCAGCACGAGCCGCGCGCCGGACGCCACCACCCGCGCCAGCTCGAGGAACTTGCGCTGGTGCAGGTTCAACTCGCGCGGCAGGGTGCGGGCGCGCGCGTCGAGCCCGACGATGGCGAGCGAATCCATCGCCCGCCGCAGCGCCGCGTCCGGTTCCAGCCCGGCGGCGCCGAACATTGCCGACAGGGCGACGTTCTCCGCGACCGAAAGCCGCGCATAGGGCCGAGGGATCTGGTAGGTGCGGGCAATCCCCAGCCGCGCAATGCGATGCGCCGGTTCGTGCCCCAGGTCGTGGCCCGCGAACAGCACGCGCCCCGCGTCGGGGCGATAGTAGCCGCTGATCACATTGGTCAGGGTCGACTTGCCGGAGCCGTTTGGGCCCACCAGCCCAAGGATCTCGCCCTCGCGCACCTCAAGCTCGACGCCGCCCAGCGCCCGCACGCCGCGGAACGACAACTGCACGTCCTGGCACGCCAGCAGCGGCGATCCCGGGCGTAACGGTCGTTGCGGCGCGACGGCCGGCGGCATGGCCGCGCCGGGCTGCGGAAGCCGCAGCGAACGGCGCGCGCGCGACGCCAACAGTCCGGTCACGCCCTGCGGCAGGAACAGCACGGCGAGCACGAGCACCAGCCCGATCGCGGCGCGCCCGATCACCGCCAGGTCGCCGCCGACGAAGGCATAGGTCAGCGCGGTGACAAGCGCGGCGCCGATCGCCGGGCCGATCCAGTGCCGCGCGCCGCCCAGCACGCTCATCAGCACGACGTAGAGCGGCACGGTGATCGAGAAGGTCTCGGCGACCGTGACGTAGAACACGAAGACCGCGTGGATCCCGCCCGCGACGCCGGCGAGGAAGCAGGACATCGCGAGCGCCGTCAGCTTGTAGCGGAAGCTGGGGATGCCCATCACCTCGGCCACGTCCTCGTCGTCGCTGATCGCGAACAAGCCGCGGCCGAGCCTGGATTGCTGGACCAGGAGCGCGGCGACCACCGATGCCAAGGCGACGGCGAGTCCCAACAGATAGATGGTCGAGGTCCCGCCGCCATAGAGCGCGGGCAGCTTAACGCCGCTCAGATAGACCCCCGGCCCGCCGTCCAAGGGCGTGTTGAGGACGACGGTTGCCAGCACGAAGGTGACCGCCAGGGTCAAGAGCGCGAACAACTCGCCGCGCAACCGGCGCACGCGAAAGACCACCGCGCCCACCGCCACGCCCAGGACCATCGCCGACAGGCCGGCGGCCGGCACGGTCCACAGGAACGGCAGCCCGAGCGGCCCCGCCAGGTTCGCCGTCGTGTACATGCCGGCGCCGAAGAAGGCGCCGTGACCGAAGGAGAAATAGCCCGAGTACCCGCTGAGGATCGCCCAGGACGTCGCCAGCGCCACCCACAGGAAGATCAGATAGAGAAAGGATTCGACGAACGCGGCGGGATGGGCGGCCGGCAGCAGGGCCAGGCACGAGCCCGCGCCGGCGATCGCGGCCATCTGCCAGCGCACACGCATGTCAGACGCGGCCCGGCCGCAGGATCAGGACGGCGATCAGGAGCGTGAAGGAGACCAGCGGCGCCCAGGACGGCGAGGTCAGCGCCATGGTCAGCGCCTCGCTGACGCCGATCAGCAGCCCGGCCGCAAGGATGCCCAGCGGATTGCCGAGGCCGCCCATGATGACGACGGCGAAGATCACGCCGATCCAGGCGTAGATCTGCGCCGGCGCCAGGGTTGCCGTCAGCGCCACGAATGTTCCCGCGATGCCCGCCGTCGCCGCGCTGGTGCCGGCGACCAGCAGCGCCAGGCTGCGCTCGCGCACGCCGAACGCGGCCGCCATGGCGGGATCCTCGGCGCTCGCGCGCATCGCCTTGCCCAGATAGGTGAAGCGCAGCGCCGCCCAGGCCGCCAGGCCCAGGACGACCGCGACCAGGAAGGTCAGCGCCTCCGCGACCGGCAGGAACAGCGGCCCGATCCGATAGGACAGCGTGCCGTAGCCGCTTTCGAGGCGGCGGAAATCGGCCGTCCAGAAATACTGGATCAGGCTTTCGATGATCGCGACCATGCCGAACGTGACCAGCAGCGAGCCGAACTCGTTGACGGCGAAGCGCACGAACAGCGCCTGCTGTGCCACGCCCAGCGCAAACAGCAGCGGCACGATCGCCAGCATCACCGCGAACGGGCTGAGATGGAAGCTGGTGGCGACCTGGTAGGTCAGATAGGCGCCGAGGAAGATGAACCCGAAATGCGAGAGGTTGATGATGCGCAGGAAGCGCCAGGACAGGCTGAGCCCAAGTCCGAGCAGGGCATAGAGCCCGCCTGCGAGGATTCCCGACAGCAGAGACTGGCCGAGAAGGTTGGCGCTCGGCATGGCCCTGCTGGTTGACGCCGGTTGGGCCGGGGGACCGGCGCCTAGCGCGCGACCAGCTTGGCGCCGGACGCGAACTCCTTCGGCCATACGACGACCCATTTGCCGTCCTGGACCTGCTTGATCTTGGAAAGGTCGTCGCCGTAGTTGCCGATCTCGGTGAAGCGCAGCTTGCCCAGGATGGTGTCGACCTTGTTGGCGCGAATCCACTGCGCCAGGACCTTGTCGTCCAGGCTCTTGGTGGCGACGACC
This sequence comes from Alphaproteobacteria bacterium, assembly GCA_020846275.1. Taxonomy (GTDB): domain Bacteria; phylum Pseudomonadota; class Alphaproteobacteria; order JAEULC01; family JAEULC01; genus JAEULC01. Next base: position 2,771 of record JADLEG010000181.1, on the reverse strand, counting down.
GCGGCCTCGATCAACTGCCAGGCCGTATAGGAAACGCCGGCCTGGACGTCCGCCAGGGTATAGGGCAGTCCGGCCTTCGTCGCGCGATCCTGGTACTCCTTGGCGAAGGCCGCGACCGCCGGCTCGTTGGTGAAGGGCGGCGAGCCTTCGAACACCGTCGAGGACAGGGCGTTCGCGCTTTCCGGGCTGACTGCCATCGGGCCTGGCGCCGGATAGGTGTAGAAGTGGTTGCGCGGCGTATAGTCGAGCTTCTTCAGCGCTTCCAGAAGCTGGTTGCCTTCGAGGCCGATCGCGCCCATGAACAGGAAATCGGGATCGGCCTCGCGCACGCGCGCGGCGATCGGCCCGAAATCCTTCGCGCCGAACTCGAATTCGAGGAACAGCACTTCCTTCAACCCGCGCTTCTGCGCCACTTCGCGCGCGCCCAGCGCCAGGAAATGCACGGACGGGAACTTGCTGGTAACAATGGCGATCGTCTTCGGCGGCTTTGCGCTTGCCGCCAGCGCGTCGAGCACCAGGCCGGGCACGGTCTGCTCGGGCGCCGGGCCCAGGGCCCAGGTCGGGAACTGCGCGTCGTATTTCGCCAGCTTGGGAATTCCGAAGGTGTGGTGGACCAGCATCTTGCCGTTGCGCTCCGCCACCGCCATGGCCGACAGGATCGCGCCGGTGGCGTAGGGACCGATCAGCAGGTCCACCTTGTCGACGGTGATCAGCTTTTCGTACAGCGTGCGGGCCAGGTCGGGCTTGGACTGGTCGTCCAGCAGCACCCACTCGACCGGCCGGCCCAACAGGCCGCCGCGCTTGTTCAACTGCTCGACATAGATCTCGCCCACGATCTTGTGGACCATCGCCGTCGCCGCCAGCGGCCCGGTCAGCGCCAACGTGCCGCCGACGCGGATCGGCTGGCCCGCGGCCTGCGCCATGACCGGCGCGGCGAGGCCAAGCGCAAGCGCCGCGGCCATGATCGTCGCGGCAAGGACGCGGCGCAGGCGTCCCAACGTCATGCGGGAATACGCATCGGTCATGAATTCCTCCCAAGCCGCGGCATCGTTCCAGAAGCAGCGTCGGCGCGCCGCCTCCTCGTGTGTCGCTCTGGCGGGAAAGGCTATCGCCTCCCGGCCAAAGGTCAACGGAAATATATTCCGTGGCGAAGAAATATATCCGAGGCTAGACTTCCGGGATGCGAGCCGCGATGCATCCGCTCGACGCGATCAAGGGACCGCGCAGCCTTACGGCCCGGGCATTCGAAGCCCTGCGCGCCGACATCGTCGCCTGCCGCTTCGCGCCCGGCCAGCGGCTGAAGATCGGCGATCTCTGCACGCGCTTCGACGTCAGCCTGGGCGCCATTCGCGAGGCGCTGTCGCGCCTGGCGGCCGAGGGCCTGGTGATCTCCGAGGCGCAGAAGGGATTCCGCGTCGCGCCGGTCTCGCGCTCCGACCTGGCGGACCTGACGACGGCCCGCGTGGACATCGAATCGCTGGCGCTGCGGCGCTCGATCCTCCACGGCGACGTCGCCTGGGAGGCCGGAATCCAGACCGCCTTCGACCGCCTAGCGCGCATGCCCGAGCGTTCGGAGAGCGACGCAGCGCGGCTGAACGACGATTGGGCAGAGGCGCACCAGGCATTCCACGGCGCGCTGGTCGCGGGATGCAACAGCCGGTGGCTGCTGCGCATGCGCTCGATCCTGTTCGAGCAGTCCGAGCGCTATCGCCGCCTGTCGGTCACGACCGGCCGCAAGGACCGCGACGTGCTCGGCGAGCATCGCCGGATCATGGATGCGACGTTGGCTCGCGACGCCGATCGCGCCGTGGCGCTGCTGAGCGAGCATATCCTGATGACGACGCGGCTGCTGATCGCGCTAGCGTCCGCCGACGGCGGCGCCGCGGATGCGGAGGCGGCGCGTAAGAGAATCGCTTGAGAGGCATCGCAAGCGCGAACCGCGCAAGGGAGTGAAACCATGACCATCCGTTCGCTGCAGCACGTGGCCCTGGCCGTTCCCGACCCGACAGTCGGTCAACGCTTCTATACCGATTTCGGCCTGGAGGGCCGCGCCGACGGCAATCGCGTCGCGATGCGCTGCCACGGCCGCGACCAGGACCAGGTCGTCCTGCTCGAAGGCGCCAAGAAGCGCCTGCACCACCTGTGCTTCGGCGCCAGCCCCGGGGGGCTCGCCGCGGCCAAGGCGCGACTCGAGAAGGACGGCACGCGGCTCCTGGACCCGCCGAACGACGCGCCGGCCGACGGCCTGTGGTTCCGCGACCCCGACGGCACGCTGGTGAACATCAAAATCGCCGAGCCGGCGCCATGGGCGGGCGGCGGCGAGCTGACCTTCAACTTCCCCGGCCGCGTGCAGCGCAAGGGGGTCGCCGGCCATCCGAAACGCGGCATCACCGTGCGGCCGCGGCGGCTCAGCCACGTGCTCTGCTTCACGCCGAACATCGACCGCCAGGTGGACTTCTACACGCGCGTCGCCGGGCTGAAGCTGTCCGACCGCGCCCAGAGCATCGTTGCCTTCATGCACAGCGGCGAAGGCGCGAGCGACCACCATATTCTGGCCTTCGCGCTCTGCGACCGCCCCGGCTTCCATCACGCCAGCTTCGAGGTCGGCAACATCGACGAGATCGGAATCGGCGCCTGCCAGCTACTCGACAAGGGCTATCGCAACGGCTGGGGCTTCGGCCGGCACGTGATCGGCTCGAACTTCTTCCACTACATCCGCGACCCGTGGAACAGCCTGGCCGAGTATTCCTGCGACATCGACCACATCCCGG
>JADLEG010000180.1 GCA_020846275.1 Alphaproteobacteria bacterium | reverse complement strand
TACCCCGCCTGGGTGTCGATCGTGTTGATCGGCTTCTGCCCGGCGCGCATGCGCTTGATGTTGTCGACGATCTGCAGCACCGACGAGCGCGGATCGGTCATCGCCGCGATATGGGGTGTCGCCAGCACGCCGGGATGCGCGCGCAGCGGCGAGTCCGGCGGCAAGGGCTCGGTGCGGAACACGTCGAGTGCCGCGCCGGCCAGCTGGCCGCCGTCGAGCGCCGCCACCAGGTCGGGCTCCACGAGCTGCCGGCCGCGGCCGATGTTGATGACGTAGCTGCCGCGCGGCATCGCGGCAAAGGCCCGCGCGTTCAGGATGTCCGCCGTGTCCGGCGTCAGCGGCAGGACGCAGATCACGATGTCGCTGCGCGCGAGGAACGGGGTGAACCCCTCGGCCCCGGCGAAGCTCTTGACCCCGGCGATGTCCCTTGGCCGGCGCGACCAGCCCGCCACGTCGAAGCCGAGCCCGACCATCGCCTGCGCCACCGCGCCGCCGATCTCGCCCAGTCCCATGACGCCGACGCGCCGCTCGCCGGTCTGCTTCAGCGGCAACTCCTTCCAGTCGCGCGCGCGCATCAGCGCCTCGTAGGCCGGTATCTGGCGGTGGAAGCGCAGCGTGTAGAGCACCGCGTACTCGACCATCTGGGCCGTCAGCCGCGGGTCGATCATCCGGATGATCGGCAGGTGCCGCGGCAATTGCGGATCCTTGAACAGGTGGTCGACGCCGGCCCCCAGCGAGAAGATCGCCTTGAGCCCGGGCAGCGACGCCAGCAGCCCGGGCGGCGGGTCCCAGACCAGGGCATAGTCGATTTCCTCCACCTTCCCGATCTCGGGATGGAGCCGGAAATCCAGGTCCGGCAGCGCCTTCTTGAACTCGTCCCGCCACCACGGGCCGCGGTCGCTGGTGGTCCGCATCAACAGGGCCATATAACGTCCACGCGCTCCTCATCCTTCGAGACGCTCGCTGCGCTCGCTCCTCAGGATGACGCGTTTCTTTCGTTGGCACCACAACAACGCGTCATCCTGAGGAGGCCGCGAAGCGGCCGTCTCGAAGGATGAGGAACTCGCAAAGCGCGTCTCGCAGCGCGATACTCCCTAGCTTGCCGCCGCGTCGACCGGCGCCGTTTCGAGGTCGAACGCGGCGGCGATCAGCGCGCGCGTGTATTCCTCGCGTGGCCGCTCGAAAATGTCCAGCGCCGGCCCGCGCTCGACCACCCGGCCCTCGCGCATCACCAGCACCTCGTCGGCCAGCGCGCGGATGACCCGCAGGTCGTGGCTGATGAACAGGTAGGCAAGCCCGTAGCGGGACTGCAGGTCGCGCAGCAATTCGATGATCTGCACTTGCACCGAGACGTCGAGCGCCGAGGTCGGCTCGTCCAGCACCACGAAGCGCGGCTTCAGCACGATGGCGCGGGCGATCGCGACGCGCTGGCGCTGGCCGCCGGAGAATTCGTGCGGATAACGGTGGCGCGTGGCGGGGTCCAGCCCCACTTCCTCCAGCGCGCCGACGATCAGCTTCTCGCGCTCCGCCTCGGAGCCGCCGAGGTCGTGCACCTTCAGCCCTTCCGCGATGATCTGCGCTACCGACAGGCGCGGGCTGAGCGAGCCGAAGGGGTCCTGGAACACGACCTGCATCTGGCGCCGCAGCGGCCGCAGCGCATTGGTGTTGCGGCCCTGCAACTCGTCGCCTTCGAAGCGGATCGAGCCCTGGCTCTTGATCAGCCGCAGGATCGCCAGGCCCAGCGTGGTCTTGCCCGACCCGCTCTCGCCGACGACCCCCACGGTGCGGCCCGGCGCCAGGGCCAGCGACACGCCGTCGACCGCGCGCACCACGTCGACCGTGCGCCGCAGGAAACCGGCCTTGATCGGGAAATGGACCTTGATGCCGCTGGCGACCAGCATCGGCGCGCCGCCCGCGTCGCGATCGGGCCGGCCCTTGGGCTGCGCCGCCAGCAGCCGGCGGGTGTAGGCGTGGCGCGGACGGGCGAACACCTCGGCCACCGGCCCGTGCTCGACGATCGCGCCCTCGGTCATCACGCAGACCCGGTCGGCCAGCTTGCGCACGATCGCCAGGTCATGGGTGATGAACAGGATCGCCATGCCGAAGCGCGCCTGCAGGTCCTTCAAGAGCTTCAGGATCTGCGCCTGGATCGTGACATCGAGCGCGGTGGTGGGCTCGTCGGCGATCAGCAGGTCGGGCTCGTTCGCCAGCGCCATGGCGATCATCACGCGCTGGCGCTGGCCGCCCGACAATTCGTGCGGATAGGCGTTGAGGCGCTTCTCGGCGTCGGCGATGCCGACGAGGTGCAGGAGTTCAAGGATCCGTACCCGCGCAGCGTCCGCATCCATGCCGCGATGGACGCGCAGGACCTCGCCGATCTGCTTTTGCACGGTATGCAGCGGATTGAGGCTGGTCATCGGCTCTTGGAAGATCATCGACACGCGGTTGCCGCGGATCGCGCGCAGGGTGGGCTCGTCGGCGTCGATCAGCTCCTTGCCGGCGAAGCGGATGCTGCCGGCGGGATGGCGCGCCAGCGGATAGGGCAGGAGCTGCAGGATCGACAGCGCCGTCACCGACTTGCCCGATCCGCTCTCGCCGACCAGGGCCACGGTCTCGCCCTTGTCGATCGCGAAGGACACGCCCTTGACCGCCGCGACGGTGCGGTCGCCGCCGGTGAATTCGACGCCCAGGTTCTCGATTTCGAGCAGCTTGCTCATTTGGCCCGGCGGCCGAAGGTCTTGCGCGGATCGAAGGCGTCGCGCACCGCCTCGCCCACGAACACCAGCAGGCTCAGCATGAAGGCGATCACGAAGAAGCCCGAGATGCCGAGCCAGGGCGCCTGCAGGTTGCGCTTTCCCTGGTTCAGGAGTTCGCCCAGGGAGGGCGAGCCGACCGGCAGGCCGAAGCCGATGAAGTCGAGCGCCGTCAACGTCGTCAGCGCGCCGTTGAGGACGAAGGGCATGAAGGTGAGAGTCGCCACCATCGCGTTGGGCAGGACGTGGCGGTACATGATCGTCCGGTCGCGCACGCCCAGCGCCCGGGCGGCGCGGACGTAATCGAAGTTGCGCGCGCGCAGGAATTCGGCCCGCACCACGCTGACCAGCGACATCCAGCTGAACATCAGCATCAGGCCGAGCAGCCACCAGAAGTTCGGCTGCACGATCGAGGCCAGGATGATCAGCAGGTAGAGCTGCGGCATGCCGGACCAGATTTCCATGAAGCGCTGGAACAGAAGATCGGTCCAGCCGCCGAAATAGCCCTGCACCGCGCCGGCCGC
>JADLEG010000179.1 GCA_020846275.1 Alphaproteobacteria bacterium | reverse complement strand
CCGCCGCCCCGGCCCCTCTTTATAGGTTTCTTATAGCAGTGAAGGCGGAGTGCGGTCATGGCCGAATCGACAGCGTACCCCAAACCCCAGAGCGGACTGGTGGTACCGCGGTTCGGCGGCATCGCCAGCTTCATGCGCCTGCCGCTGGTCCAGGACCCCCAGGGCTTGGATATCGCGCTTGCCGGCGTTCCCTGGGACGGCGGCACCACCAACCGTGCGGGTGCGCGCCACGGGCCCCGCGCGCTGCGCGATGCCTCGTGCCTGATGCGCTACATCCACCATGTCAGCCGCATCAGCCCCTACGACATCGCGCGGTGCGGCGATGTCGGCGACAGCCCGGTCAATCCGATCGACCTGCACGACACGATCAAGCGGGTCGAGACGTTTTTCGGCAAATTGCACGCGGCGGGCTGCGTACCGCTGACCGCGGGCGGCGACCATCTGATCTCGCTGCCGATCATGCGCGCGATCGCCAAGGACCGGCCGGTCGGCATGGTGCATTTCGACGCGCATACCGATACCTGGGACCGCTATTTCGGCGACTACAAGTACACCCACGGCACGCCTTTCCGGCGCGCGATCGAGGAAGGCCTGCTCGACCCCAAGCGCACGATCCAGATCGGCATCCGCGGCTCGCTCTACGGCGAGGCCGACAACGACTGGGGCGAGAAGCAGGGCATCCGCGTGATCTACATCGAGGAGTTCTTCAAGCTGGGCGTCGAGAAGGTGATCAAGGAGGCGCGGCGCGTCGCCGGCAGCGGCCCGACCTATATCAGCTTCGACGTCGACGGGCTGGACCCGGTCTACGCGCCCGGCACCGGCACGCCCGAGATCGGCGGCTATTCCACCGCCGAGGCGCAGCAGATGCTGCGCGGGCTGCAGGGCCTCGACCTGGTCGGCGGCGATGTCGTCGAGGTGGCGCCGCCGTTCGATCCCTCGGGCAACACCGCCGTCGTGGGCGCCACGATGATGTTCGAGATTCTCTGCTTGCTGGCGGACGCGCATCAGCGGCGCAAAGGCCGCCGGAAGCAGGGCAAGGCCAAGCGCTGAGCCGCACGCCGTGGCGGCGAAGGCCGAGCGCGACCTCTACGCGCCGGTCAAGGCGTTCCTCGAGAAGCAGGGCTATTCGGTCAAGGCCGAGGTGCGGGGCTGCGACGTGGCCGCGCGCCGGGGCGACGAGCCGCTGGTGATCGTCGAGCTGAAGCGGCGCTTCTCGCTCGACCTGGTGCTGCAGGGCGTCGATCGGCTGGGGCTCAGCCCGTCCGTCTACCTGGCGGTGGACGGCGAGACGGCGCGCGGGCGGCGGCGCGACCGCCCGGACGGGCGCGCGGCGCGCAAGCTCTGCCGCCTGCTCGGCCTGGGCCTGCTGCTGGTGTTTCCCGACCGCAAGCGCGGCGCGGGGGTAGAGGTGGTGCTGGACCCGCTGCCCTACAAGCCGCGCATCGACAAGCGCCGCGCCGGGCTGCTGCTCGGCGAGCACACGCGCCGCGTCGGCGACCCGAACGTAGGCGGCGTGACGCGGGTCAAGATCGTCACCGCCTATCGCCAGGAGGCGCTGCGCTGCGCCCAGCTCCTCGGCCGCGACGGGCCGACCAGCCCCAAGGCGCTGCGGGCGACCGGCCGCGCGCCCAAGGCCGCCAGCATCCTGCGCGACGACGTCTATGGCTGGTTCCAGCGCGTGGAGCGCGGGGTCTACGAATTGTCGGCGAATGGCCGGCAGGCGCTCCAGGTCTATGCTGCCGTGCTGGAAACCCTCGAGCCGAACCAACCCCCGGAAGGAAACGCCGCCCCATGTCCGCAACCGACAGCACCGAGGCGGCGCGCGCGCGCCTGACCAAGGCCCTCGACCGCCGGTTCGGCGACGCAGCACCGCTGCCCGATGCCGCCTGCGTTCCCGGCATCGCGCAGATGGCCGAGCATCGCACGCACCGCTACTACGACGGCCGCCCGGTCGATCCCGCGCTGCTGCGCGCGATCTGCGCCGCCGCCCTGTCCGCGCCCAGCAAGAGCGACCTGCAGCAGCGCGACATCGTGATCGTCGAGGACAAGGACGTGCGCCGGCGGCTTGACGCACTGATCCCCGGCATGGACTGGCTGCCCGCGGCCCCGGCGCTGGTCGTGGTCTGCGCCAACAACCGCCGGCAGCGGCAAGTGCACGAGTGGCGCGGCCATGAATTCGCGAACGACCATCTCGACCCGTTCTTCAATGCGTCCACGGATGCCGCGATCGTGCTCGGCTGGCTGGTGCTGGCGGCCGAGGCGGTGGGGCTGGGCTGCTGCCCGATCAGCGTGATCCGCAACAACGCGCAGGCGGTCAGCGATCTGCTCGGCCTTCCCGAACACGTGTTTGCCTATGCCGGGCTGGCGCTGGGCTGGCCGTCGCAGCCCGGCGCGATCACCCCGCGCCTGCCGCTGTCGGTTACGCTGCACACCGACCGCTTCGACGAACGCGACGTGCGGGCGAAGATCGAGGCGCATGACCGCCGCCGCGCCTCGATCCAGCCCTATCGCACCCAGCGCGCGGTCGAGAAATTCGGGCGGATGGACGACTACGGCTGGTCGGAAGAAAAGGCGCGCCAATATGCCGTGCCGGAGCGGGCGGATTTCGGCGCCTTCATCCGGCGCAAGGGATTCGATCTGCGCTAGGCGGTCTCTTCGACCGGAAACCGCGTCGCCGCCATGCTCGGGCGCGCGTCCGTCGCCGCCCACCAGGCGGCAATGCGCGGATGCCGAGCAATTAGCGCGGCGCCATCGCCGGTGCGGCGGAAATAGGCGAAGATCGGCGCGGCGTGCAGGTCGGCAAGGCTCAGCCCCGACCCGACAAGCCACGGGCCGTCGCCGGCATGGTCCTCCAGCGCGCGCATACAGGTATCCGCGCGCGCCATCGCCGCGGCGATCCTGGTTTCGTCCGCGCCGCCGCGCGCCCGCTCGACGAACACGTCCCAGACCATCGTGCGATAGGCGTGGTTGTCGAGCAGGCTCATGATCTGGTCCACGCGCGCGCGTCCTTTTGCGTCGCCCGGGCGCAGCGCCGGGCCCGGAAAGACGTCGTCGATATAGCGCGTGATCGCGCCGGTCTCGTAAAGCCGGAACCCGTCATGCTCGAAGGCGGGGATGCGGCCGAAGGGATGGCGTTCCAGGTACGCGGCCGGCAGCCCGCCCGGCGCGAAGGGATCGATCTCGACCAGGCGGTACGAAGCCGCCTTCTCCTCCAGCGCCAGGCGCACGATGCGCACATAGACGCTGCGTCGGTAGCCGTAGACGGTCGTGTCGGCCATGCGCCGCTCCCGGGTTCCGGCGGACTATAGGCTGGAACCCGGGCAGCGCGCGCAAGCCTACATATGGAAATACGGATCCAGCACGCGGACCTCGGTGATGCGGTCCACCGGCAGTCCGTTGCGTTCCGCCACCTTGCGGATCGCCTCGGGCGACGGGCCGTCATAGACGCAGAACGTGTGCTTCTTGTCCGGGGTGACATAGGAATGCACCCAGGTGACGCCCTGCTGGGCGTTGTTGGCGATGACGCTGGTCGCCGCCTGGTTGCCCTGCTGGTTCGGGGTCAGGCCGAGGCCGTCGGGGAACGTGCGTTCGATCATGTAGCGCGGCATGGGGTCGTGCCTCCGTGTCGGTGGGTGGTTGCGAACGCGGCGACCCTAGACCGGGGCTTCCGCCGGCCGCATCGGGAGGACCTCCCTATTTTGCGTCGCCGACCTCCCTATTTTGCGGCAGCAAGCCCTGCTCGCGCGCCAAGCGTGCGGCTTCGCCGCGCGACGCGGCGCCCAGCTTGGCCAGGACAGCGGAGACGTGATGGCCGACCGTCTTGGGCGAGACGTGCAGCCGCGTGCCGATCCGGCCGTTGCTCAGGCCCGCCGCAAGGCAGGCCAGGATTTCCATCTCGCGCACGGTCAGGCCGAAGGGATTCCGCCGCGTCGTCGCGCGCGGCCCGCGCGGAATCCGCCGGACGCCCGTCCCCCGCATGTGCTGGCGCAGGGCGGCGGCGGCCGGCGCCGCGCCCAGCTGGTCGAATATCGCCAGCGCCTCGGTCTGCGCCGCCGCGTCGCCCTCGGCCAGCGCTCGCGCCTGCTCATAGGGGCAGCCCAGCCGGTGCCAGGCCTCGGCGGCCTTTCGCCAATCGCCTTTGAGCTGCAGCCGGTAGGGCTGGGCGCACCATGCGGGCACGGCGACCCGCTCCCCGCTGCGCCGGCGCCAGAAGGCGAATTCGCCGGCATGCCAGCGGTGACGGTGCTTGATCGCCAGCGCGTGGACCGCTTTCGCCTCGGCGACGCAACGCGCCTTGTCGCCTTCGAGCCAGGCAAGCTCGGCGCGCGCCGCGCGGACCGGCGCCAGGCGCTGCAGCGTGCCGGTCTGCGCCGCCAGGGTCAGCGCCTCGTCCAATGCCGCCGCCGCGCCCGGATCGCCGCGCCGCGCCCGCAGGCGCCCCAGCGCGACCAGCACCATGATCCGGCTGATCGCCGCCAGGCTGGGCTGGGCCACCAGCGCGGCGGCCAGGTCGCTGGCTTCGCTCCAGCGCCCCTGGTGGACCCGCACCAAGGCCAGCCAGGCGCGCATATAGTGGTTGGCGTGGTCCAGGTCGTGTTCGCTCGTATAGGCGATGCCCTGGTCCAGCACCTGTTCCGCCTCCGGGAAGCGATACTGTTCGCCATAGGAGGTGCCGATGTTCAACAGGGCGAGACCGACCATCGCATCCTGGCCCAGCCGGCTTGCGCGCGCGATGCTGCGATCGAGATAGGCCCGGCCGCGGTCGTCGCCGGTCACCAGGATCGCCGACCCGACCGCCATCTCTGCCGCGGCGACGGTCGCCTCGTCGCGAAGCCGCGTCGCCAGCGCGATCGCCTTGCGGCCCCAGCGCACGGCCATGGGCCGGTCGCGGTCCAGCATGCGCAGATGCGCGCGGACGCGATAGGCGTCGGCCAACTGGCGCGAGGGCGGCAGCGCACGCAGGACCTCGATCGCGCTCCGGCTGACCTCCTCGGCCTCGGCATTGCGGCCGCTGCGCACCAGCGGCCAGGCCAGCGCCGCCAGGTTCTCGCCTTCCTTCAGGCGGTCGTCGAGCCCCCGCCACAGTGCGACCGCGGCGCGACGCTCCTCGGTCGCCCGTTCCAGATCGTCGATGATCGCCAGCTCGTCGGCATGGGCTTCGAACAGCGCCGCACGCTCGGCCGGCGGAAGGTCTGCGCTATGGCGCAGGGCGCGGGCATACTGCGCCTCGGCCTCGCGGTGGGCGCCGACCGCGACCGCGGCCTTGGCGGCGGCTACCGCAAGCTCGAGCACCGCGGATGCGTCGCCCGCGCCTTCCGCGTATTGCACCAGCTGCGCCAGGTCGCCGCGACCGCCGCCCGCGGCCTTCAGCGCGTCGAGCGCCCGGCGATTGAGCTCGCGCCGCCGGCCGGGCTCGATCTCCGCCAGCACCGCTTCGCGCGCCAATTCGTGGCGGAAGGCGACGCAATCCCCGGCCGCCTCGATGATGCCGACGCTGAGGCAATCGCCCAGGCCCTCCTGCGTATCGCCGGCCACCGCCGCCAGGAAGCCGGGATCGATCCGGCCGCCGATCACCGCCGCCGCCGCCAGCACCGTGCGCCCGGCAGGCCCCAGCTTCGCCGCGCGCGCCAGCACCGCATCGCGTACCGTGGCGGGAATTCCGTGTCCCGCGCTGGACAGCACCTCGGTCACGAAGAACGGGTTGCCCGCGGTCTGCCGGTGCAGCAGCAGCGGATCGAAGGGGCGTTGCGCCACCAGGGCGCGCACCGCGTCGATTGTCAGGCGCGACAGCGCGATGCGGGTCGTGCTCCGCGAGCCGGCCAGGTCCCCCAGCAGCGTGCGCAGGCGATGGTGCGGCCCGACCTCGTCTTCGCGATAGGTGGCGACGAACAGCACGCGCGCCTCCGCGACGCGCCGGCCCAGGAACTTGGCCAGGTCGATCGTCGCCTCGTCGGCCCAGTGCATGTCCTCGATCACCAGGATCGTCGGGCGCGCGCCGCCCTGGAGCTGCTCCAGCAGGGCGGAGAACAGCGCGGCGCGCGGCGCGCTGCCTTCGATCCCGACCGCCAGCTTGCCGCCGGCCTGGCGGGCGATGTCGTAGAGCGGTCCGAGCGGCGTGGGGGTAAACAGCGCGTCGCAATTGCCCTTGAGCACGCGCGCGTCGCGGCCATGCGCGGCGAGGAAATGCTCGACGAACGTGGTCTTGCCGATCCCGGCCTCGCCGGCGACCAGCGCGATGCGCCCGCGGCTGGCTGCCGCCTCGCCGAGCGCGGTCGCCAAAGCCTGCAGGTCACGGTCGCGCTCGAGCAGGTCCACGGGTCGATCCGAAACAGGGGTGCCGGTGGCCGCCATATTAACGCGCGGCCCCGGTCCGGCGGCATAGCGGAATCGCGCGATCGGCATCGCCGGACCGCTTGCCCGAGGCTTTCCAGCCCCTATACTCCCGGCCTTCCGGCAAACGGGACAGGTTAACGATGAGCGCTAGAGTGAAGATCGCTGCGCCGAAAAGCGGACCGGCGAAGGGCGAGGTGAAGAAAGTGGTGCTGGCCTATTCCGGCGGGCTCGACACCTCGGTCATCCTGAAATGGCTGCAGGCCACCTACGAGTGCGAGGTGGTCACGTTCACCGCCGATCTCGGCCAGGGCGAGGAGCTGGCGCCCGCGCGCAAGAAGGCCGAGATGTTCGGCGTGAAGCAGATTTTCATGGAGGATCTGCGCGAGGAATTCACGCGCGACTTCGTGTTCCCGATGTTCCGCGCCAACGCGCTTTACGAGGGCCAATACCTGCTCGGCACCTCGATCGCGCGGCCCCTGATCGCCAAGCGCCAGATCGAAATCGCCCGCCAGGTCGGCGCCGACGCGGTGTCGCACGGCGCGACGGGCAAGGGCAACGACCAGGTTCGGTTCGAGCTGACCTATTACGCGCTCGAGCCGCACATCAAGGTGATCGCGCCGTGGCGCGAATGGGACCTCGATTCGCGCACCAAGCTGATCGACTTCGCCGAGAAGCACCAGATCCCGATCGCCAAGGACAAGCGCGGCGAGGCGCCGTTCTCCGTGGACGCCAACCTGCTGCACTCCTCCAGCGAGGGCAAGGCGCTGGAGGATCCCTGGCACGAGCCGGACGAGATGGTCTACCAGCGCACGATCTCGCCCGAGGCCGCGCCGGACAAGGCGAGCTATGTCGAGATCGAGTTCGAGAAGGGCGACGCCGTGGCGATCGACGGCAAGCGCCTGTCGCCGGCGGCGCTGCTGACCAAGCTGAATGCGCTGGGCAAGGCCAACGGCATCGGCCGCCTCGACCTGGTGGAGAACCGGTTCGTCGGCATGAAGAGCCGCGGCGTCTACGAGACGCCGGGCGGCACCATCCTCTACGCCGCGCATCGCGGCATCGAAAGCATTACGCTCGACCGGGGCGCCGCCCATCTGAAGGACGACGTGATGCCGCGCTACGCCGAGCTGATCTACAACGGCTTCTGGTTCTCGCCCGAGCGCGAGATGCTGCAGGCGCTGATCGACAAGAGCCAGGAGAACGTCTACGGCACGGTCAGGCTCAAGCTCTACAAGGGCAATACCGGCGTGGTCGGCCGCAAGTCGCCGCGCAGCCTCTACAGTCTGAAGCACGTGACGTTCGAGGAAGACCAGGGCGCCTACGATCAGCGCGACGCCGAAGGCTTCATCAAGCTGAATGCGCTGCGCCTGCGGCTGGGGAAACTCAGGGGGAAGTGACGGTTCGCGTTCGCTCGTCCTTCGACAGGCTCAGGACGAGGTAAAGCATTCTGCTCCCCGTTTTCCTCATCCTGAGCTTGTCGAAGGATGCGGCTGGCGCCGGTCGATCAGGCGTTGGCGCGGAAGGACTCGAACCAGGCCAGGCGCTGGTCGATCTGGGCGATCTCGAGGTCCAGCCATTCGGCCAGGTGGCCGCGGGCCAGCGGCTCGTCGTTCGACCGCCGGCGCAGGTCGACCAGCCGCGTGCGCTCCTGGCGGAATACCTCTTCCATCAGGTCGATCTGTTCGGCGCGATCCTCCGAAGACAGCAGGTTGAGGAAGCGCAGCTTCAGCGCCAGGACCAGCTTGCCGACATCCCCGCCCGGCGCGCGCACCCGCGCGCGCATCAACTCGCGGAAGGACTGGCGGCCCGCCGCGGTGATCCGCAGCAGGGCATTGTCCTCCATGCCCTTGCCGCCGACCGCCTCGACCAGGCCTTCCAGGCGCAGGAGCTCGATCGAGGTGCCCAGAAGGTCGAGCGACGGTCCGACCAGGCGGCTGGTGAAATAGCGCACCTCGCCCGCCAGCGCGGCGTATTGCAGATCGCCCTGCATCAACCGGCCCAGCGCGCACAGGCGCACCGCCTCGATCGGGATCAGACTGTTGTCGCGCAACATCGGCACGTGGATCCGTCCAGCCTCGCCAAAGCTTACATCTAGGCCCTTGGCGACGGATAGTCTAGGTCCAATTGCGAATGATTCGCGACTACTGAATCAGGCGGGAACGAACTGCCCTGCCTCCGCCTTCAGAGCGCGCCAGACCGTTGAAAGGGACGCGACCAGGTGCTCGATCTCGTCGTTTCCGTGCAGCGGGGTGGGGGTGAAACGCAGGCGTTCGGTCCCGCGCGGCACGGTCGGGTAGTTGATCGGCTGCACGTAGATCGCGTGGTCGTCCAACAGCTTGTCGCTGATCGCCTTGCACAGCGCGGCATTGCCGACCAGCACCGGCACGATATGGCTTTGCGACGGCATGACCGGCAGGCCGGCCTCGGCCAGGCGGCGCATCAGCGTGTGCGCGCGTTCCTGGTGGCGCGCGCGCAGCGCCCGGCCCTCGTCGCCCTTCAGCAAGCGCAAGGCCGCGGTAGCGGCCGCGGCTACCGCGGGCGGCAGGGCTGTCGTGAAGATGAAGCTGCTGGCATTGCTGCGCACGAAATCGACCAGCGCCGCGCTGCCCGCGATATACCCGCCCAGCACGCCAAAGGCCTTGCCCAGCGTACCCTCGATCACGTCGATCCGGCCGGCCACATGGTCACGCTCGGCGACGCCGGCGCCGTGCGCCCCGTACATGCCGACGGCATGCACCTCGTCGAGATAAGTGAGTGCCCCGTGCCGGGCCGCCACCTCGGCCAGCGCGCCGATCGGGGCGATGTCGCCGTCCATCGAATAAACGGATTCGAAGGCGACGATCTTGGCCTGGTCGCGCGGATAGCCCGACAGCAGCCGGTCCAGGTCTGCCGGGTCGCTATGGGCGAATATCCGCTTCTCGGCGCGGCTGTCGCGGATACCGTGGATCATCGAGGCGTGGTTCAGCGCGTCGGACAGGACGACGCAGCCCGGCAGCCGCCCGGCCAGGGTGCCCAGCGCCGCCTGGTTGGCGACATAGCCCGAGGTGAAGACGAGCGCCGCTTCCTTGCCGTGCAGTTGGGCCAACTCGGCCTCCAGCTCCACCGTGGCATGGTGCGTGCCCGAAATGTTGCGCGTGCCGCCCGCCCCCGCGCCGTAGCGGTCGACCGCCCGGCGCATGGCTTCGAGCACGGCCGGGTGCTGGCCCATGCCCAGATAATCGTTGCTGCACCAGACGGTTACCTCGACCGGCTTGCGTCCGGGCGCGGGGTAGCGCAGCGCGCGCGGGAACCGCCCGGCCCGGCGCTCGAGCTCGGCGAAGACGCGATAGCGCCCTTCATGGCGAAGTGCCTGGAGCGACTGGCGGAAAAAGTGATCGTAGTCCATCCGGTGCACCGATCCTGCGCACGCATAAACACCGCGGCGCCCGGAAATCTTCCAATTCCCGGGCGCCGCCGCATTGCTCTAGATCAAGCCGCCTTGGCGTGGCCGTTCTGCTTCAGCCATTGGGCGGTGTCGTCGAGCGCCTTGCCGAAGCGCTCCATGATCATGTCGATCTCGCCCTCGTTGACGATCAAGGGCGGGCAGAACCCGACATTGTCGCCGGCGACGGCGCGCAGGATGACGCCATGCGTCTGGGCGCGCTTTACCAGGTAGGGGCCGACGCCGAGCTTCGCGTCGAACGACTCCTTGGTCGCCTTGTCCTTGACCAGCTCGATCGCGCCGATCAGGCCCGTGCCGCGCACCTCGCCGACCAGCGGGTTGTCGGCGAACTTGCGCAAGCCGCTCTGCATGCGCGGCGACACTTTCTTGACGTGCGAAATGATGTCGCGCTCCTCGTAGATCTTCAGCGTCTCGATCGAGACCGCCGCCGACACCGGATGCGCGCTGTAGGTGTAGCCGTGCGCGAAGGTGCCGATCTTGCCGCTGTTGTTCATCAGCGCGTCGAACACCTTGTCGTTGATCATCACCGCC
This sequence comes from Alphaproteobacteria bacterium, assembly GCA_020846275.1. Taxonomy (GTDB): domain Bacteria; phylum Pseudomonadota; class Alphaproteobacteria; order JAEULC01; family JAEULC01; genus JAEULC01. Next base: position 4,002 of record JADLEG010000179.1, on the reverse strand, counting down.
GAGATCGGCAGGTAGGACGACGACAGCGCCTTGGCCATCACCATGATGTCCGGCTTGATGTTGAAGGTCTGGGTGCCGAACATGTTGCCGGTGCGGCCGAAGCCGCAGATCACCTCGTCGGCGATCATCAGCATGTCGTACTTCTTCAGCACGGCCTGCATCTTCTCGAAATAGCCCTTGGGCGGCACGATCACGCCGCCCGCGCCCATGATCGGCTCGGCGATGAAGGCCGCGCAGCACTCGGCCCCGCCCTCGGCGATGATCTTGGCCTCCAGCGCCTCGGCCATGCGGGTCGCGAACTGCTCCTCCGACTCGCCCGCCTTGCCGAAGCGGTAGTAGTGCGGGCATTCGGTGTGCACGATGTTGGCGATCGGCAGGTCGAAATCGCGGTGGTTGGCCGGCAGGCCGGTCAGGCTGGCCGAGGCCACGGTTACGCCGTGATAGGCCTTGATGCGCGAGATGATCTTCTTCTTCTTCGGGCGCTCGAGCGCGTTGTTGAAATACCAGACCATCTTGACGACGGTGTCGTTCGCCTCGGAGCCCGAATTGGCGAAGAACACCTTGGACATCGGCACCGGCGCCATCTGGATCAGGCGCTCGGCCAGGTCGATGCCCGGGTCGTGCGATTTGCCGGCAAACGCGTGGTAGAAGGGCAGCTTGCGCATCTGCGCGACCGCGGCCTCGACCAGGCGCTGCTCGTCGAAGCCCAGCGACGCGCACCACAGCCCGGCCAGGCCCTCGATGTACTTGTTGCCGGCGTCGTCGGTCACCCACACGCCCTTGCCTTCGCGGATGATCAGCGGCCCTTCGGTCAGGTGGGCCTTCAGGTTGGTGTAGGGGTGGACGAAATAGGCGATGTCCCGCGCGGACGGCGAGTTGACGAGCGGCTTCATGATCGTATTCCCCGGGCGATGTCTGTGAATGGCCCATTAAAGCAGGGAGGAGGGGCCCAGGTCAAAGCGGCGCTATGCCGTGCCCGCGCAAAGTACCGGCAGGCGATACTGGCGGCCGGACGCCGCCGAGTTCCCGTCTCATGACCGCATGCGGCGGTAGACGAAGAGGACCAGAACCCCGCCCGCAACGGCGATGATGAAGCTGCGGAAATTGAAGCCGGTGACGTCGCCAAGGCCGAGCGCCGAGCCGATGAAGCCGCCGACCACGGCGCCGGCGATGCCCAGCAGGATCGTGATGATGATCCCGCCGCCGTCGCGCCCCGGCATGAAGAACTTGGCCAGGATGCCGGCGATCAGCCCGAAGACGATCCAGGAAAGTATGCCCATGCTGCCTCCACCTGCGCGTCTCAGCGCAGCTTTGCGGAATATCCCAGGGCGGTCAATTGATCGAACAGCGATTCGCGCCTTCCGCCGCGACCCTCGGTCGCCGGTGCCGCTACCATCGCGTTCAGCACCGCTTCCTCCACCGCTTCGGCGGTGGCGCGGAACGGAAGGTCGATGCGCGATTCGTTCAGCACCGCCAGCGGCACCACGTCGCGCTTCTCGTCGTGGCGGATGCGGTGTGCGGTGGTGAACCCGACGACGATGTCGCCGCTGCCATGGCCCAGGAAGGAGCCCGCGCGCGCAAGCCCGACCACTGCGCGCCGGCACACCCGGGCGAGTTGGCGCGCGTCCAGCGGGATGTCGGTCGCCAGCACCACGATCACCGAGCCGGTGTCGTGGTCGGTCTGCAGTGCCGCCGCGCCCGCCGGCCGCCCGTCGAGCCGCAGGTCGCTGCGCCGGCCGAAATTGGCCAGCACCAGGACACCGAGCCCGAAGCCCTTGCCGTCGAGCGTGACGACGCGCGACGCGCTGCCGATGCCGCCCTTCAAGCCGAAGGCGGACATGCCGGCGCCGGCACCGACCGCGCCCTGCCCGCAATCCGCCGTGGCCGCGGCGATGGCTTGCGCCACGTCCTGCTCCTGCACGGGAAAGGCCTGGATGTCGTTCAGGTAGCCGTCGTTGCATTCCAGCACGACCGGATTGACCGTGCCGGTCGTGCGGCCGATATCCGGATTGCCGGCGATGGCATGGCGAATCAGCGCCGTGGCGCAGGTGCCGACCGCAAACGTGTTGCTGAGCGCGATCGGCGTCTCGATCGTGCCCAGCTCGTCCACCTGCACCAGCCCGACGCTCTTGCCGAAGCCATTGAAGACATGCTGCGCGGCAATGACCTTGTCGCGGAAAAGGTTATCGGCGTGCGGTAGAACTACTGACACGCCCGTGCAGGCCTCGCCGTCGATTCGGGTGGCATGGCCCACCCGCACGCCGGGAACGTCGCCGATCGCGTTGCGCGCGCCGACCGGCATGGTGCCGATGGCAATGCCGAAATCGCGGATGCGGGCTCGTGCCATGCCGGGTTTCTAGCGGAGCGGCGCCGCCCACGCCAGGGCGCGGATCGCGGACCGGTTCGCCGGATGCGATGCGTCGCGTGAACGCGGCTTGCTCGCGGCGGTAGCGATCGTGGAAGGCCCGTGAATCATTGGCCTCCCGCGTGCAGGCATCCTCGCCTTGCTATGGACTTCCCTCGGCGCGACCAACTATTATCGCTGCCGTGATTCGAGGCACCGCGCGGGCCCGCGAGAACAACGTCCGACCGGTCCATCCAAGCATGGAGGGGTGATCATGGCGCGGAAATCGCTTGCATCGTTGGCACTCATCGCGCTGGGCGCAACCGCGTCCCTGGCGATCGTCGCGCCCGCGCCGGCCGGCGCCAAGACGCTGAAATGGGCCAGCCAGGGCGACCTCAATTCCGCCGACCAGTACATGCGCAACCAGACGCTTTCGCTCAGCATCATGAGCAACGTCTACGAGGGATTGATCCGTCGCAATCCGGCGACGCTGGCGATCGAGCCCAACCTGGCCGAGAAATGGGAAATCGTCGAGCCCACGCGCTGGCGCTTCCATCTGCGCAAGGGCGTCAAGTTCCACGACGGCAAGCCGTTCACGGCCGACGATGTGGTCTTCTCGGCCGACCGCGTGCGCAGCAAGGGTTCGGACCTCAAGGGCCGCCTGCCCGGCGTGAAAGAGGTCAGGAAGATCGACGACTATACGGTCGATTTCATCACCGAGAAGCCGAACCCGATCCTGCACGCGGAATGGGCTACCTGGGGCATCTTCTCCAAGGGCTGGTCGATCGACAACAAGTCGACCGAGGTGGCCGATCCGACCAAGGGCGAGCCGCCCAACTTCGCCACCACCAACGCCAACGGCACCGGCCCGTTCAAGCTGAAGAGCCGCGAGGCCGACGTGAAGACCGTGTTCGAGTCCAACCCAGACTGGTGGGGCAAGAAGAATTTCCCCCAGAACAACGTCACCGAGGTGGTCTTCACGCCGATCAAGTCGGCGCCGACCCGCGTGGCGGCGTTGCTGTCGGGCGAGATCGACTTCATGGAGCCGGTGCCGGTGCAGGACATCGACCGGATCAACCAGAACAAGGGCACGCGTGCGATCACGTCGCCCGAAACGCGCGTGGTCTATTTCGGCTTCGATCACTATCGCGACGAGCTGCTCTATTCCAACGTCAAGGGCAAGAACCCGTTCAAGGACAAGCGGGTCCGTCAGGCCTTCCTGCAGGCGATCGACATCGAGGCGATCAAGACCAAGGTCATGCGCAACATGGCCGCGCCTTCGGCGATGATGATCGGCAAGGGCATCCACGGCTGGGAAGCCGGGTTCAAGCGCCTGCCTTACAACGCCGCTGCGGCGAAGAAACTCCTGGCGGAGGCGGGCTATCCCAACGGGTTCGAAGTCCAGCTCGATTGCCCCAACGACCGCTATGTCAACGACGAGGCGATCTGCCAGGCGACCGTCGGCATGTTGCAGCGCATCGGCGTGAAGGTGAACCTCGTCACCAAGTCGAACACGGTGCTGTTCGGCGAGTATCAAAAGATGGAAACCAGCTTCTACATGCTGGGCTGGGCGCCGGGCAGCTACGACTCGTGGAATCCGATGCAGTTCCTGCACCGCACCGTGCCGACCGGCCCGGACGGCAAGTCGATTCCGACCT
>JADLEG010000178.1 GCA_020846275.1 Alphaproteobacteria bacterium | reverse complement strand
GCGTCCGGGGCGCGGCGCAGGCGCGGCTCGGCCGGTCGCTGGCGATCCGCGCGGTCGACGCCGGAAGCTGCAACGGCTGCGAGCTCGAGATCCACGCGCTCAACAACCCGGTCTATGACATCGAGCGCTTCGGCATCCGCTTCGTCGCCTCGCCGCGCCATGCCGACGTGCTGCTGGTGACCGGGCCGGTGACGGTCAACATGGAAGAGGGGCTGCTGCGCACCTGGCGCGCCACGCCGGGGCCGAAATGGGTGGTGGCGCTGGGCGACTGCGCGATCGACGGCGGCTGCTTCGCGGGCAGCTACGCGGTCAAGGGCGGGGTCGACAAGCTGGTGCCGGTCGATTTGCGCATCAAGGGCTGCCCGCCGCGGCCCAACGACATTCTGGCTGGGCTGCTGGCGCTGCTGGAAACTTCGGTCGGCCGGTAGGCGCCGGTCAGGCCGTACCCATCGGCGTCGCCGTGGCGGCCTCGGCCGCGCGGCGCTGCTTCAGCTTCTCGAACGACGCGAAGTGGGCGAGCGAGAACAGGTGCAGGTAGACCATGCCAAGCCAGCCCTTGGCCCGCCAGTCGAGGAACGTCGCGTCCGGCACCGCCGCGAGCTTCTGCTCGTCGACCGCAAGGAAGGTCGGCGAGCTGCGCTGCGGCTTCGCCCCGCCGACATCCGGATAGAATCGCCGCGTCAACACCGCCGCCGCCGCCAGCGCGCCGTTGAACGGCGCCGTCCCCAGAACCTGGCCGTGATACTGGCGGCAGAACTCGATCGCCGTCCGGCCGAGCTTCGACAGCTCGCCGTTCTCGTAGAGCGCCGCGCCCTCCTCGCGCGACACGCGCTCGGATTCGACGTCCAGGTAGACCGCCTTGCGCACGCTGTCCGCCGTGTCGCCGGTGATGAACGGAAGCCGGCGCAGATAGGCCGGCACGTAGAAGCCCGGCAGCCAGCGCCCGTCGGCGCCCACGAACAGGTTTTCGTTGGGGTTGGTGCCCAAGGCCGCCGCGGCAAGCGGCGGGGCGTCGGTGCGCGTGGCGAGGAAGATGATCGGGTATTGCCGCGCGACGATGGCGAATTCGCCCAGCGTCACCGGGATGGCGCCCACGCCGCGCGCCAGCGCGAAATCGGTCGGATTGCGCAGCTTGACGTCGGCATGGCGCTGGGCGTTCAGCGGCTCGATGCGGCGGTAGAGCAGCGGCAGCTTGCCCCGCGCGGGCGCCGCGGCACCCGTGGGCGCCGGAGGTTTCTCGTCCATCCGCCTGCTCCTTTCCGCGCCGGGGCAAAGTCGCGGATGCAACACTTGCCTTCGCGATTGGCGCTTTCCTCTGGCTGCATAACCTGAAATGCTCCGGCCCGTCCACGGCCAGCACCGCTACAAGCCGGGCCCGCAAGCGAGCGACTGGTACAGCGTCCCGCCATGACGAGATTCTTCCGCCCGATCCTGCCGGTTCTGCTAGGCGTCGTGGCCATGGAGCTGGCGCTCGGCGCCATGGGCCCGCTGATCGGCGTGCAGCTGGTCCAGCGCGGCATCGCCAATTGGCTGATCGGCGCGGTGACCTCGGCCTATTTCGTCGGATTTCTCGCCGGCTCGCTCACCTGCCACCACGTGATCGACCGGGTCGGCCATATCCGCGCCTTCTCGGTCTTCGCGGTGATCGCGACCAACGCGGCGCTGCTGTTCGTGCTGCTGCCGCCGCCCTGGACCTGGATCGTTCTGCGCGCGGTGATCGGCTATTCGCTGGCCGGGCAGTTCCTGGTGATCGAAAGCTGGCTCAACGACAAGGCGGGGGCCGAGACGCGCGGGCGCGTCTTCGCCACCTACCTGGTGCTGTCCTGGGGCTTCAGCGGCGTGGGGCCGCTGCTGCTGAACGTGGCCGATCCCGCCGGGTCCACCTTGTTCGTGGCGATCGCCATGGGCTTCGCCGCGGCGCTGGTGCCGCTGGCGCTGACCCGCACCGGCAATCCCGAGATCGGCGGGCGCAGCCATTTCGGCGTGGCGCGGCTGTTCCAGGTCTCGCCCTTGGGCGTGACCTCGTGCTTCGGCGCGGGGCTGGTCAATGCCGCCTTCTACGGCCTGGCGCCGGTCTACGTGCAGGGGATCGGGCTTGGGCCCCGGCACCTCTCGGTGCTGGTCTCGACCGCGATCCTGGGCGGGCTTTTGTCGCAGTTTCCGATCGGCGCCGCCGCCGACCGCTTCGGCCGCCGCCCGGTGATGCTGGGCGCGATCCTGGCCGCGCTGGGACTGGCCGCCGCGATGCTGGCGACGCGCCCCGACTTCGTCGTGCTGGTCGCGCTGTTCTTCGCCTATGGCGGAGCGACCGCGCCGCTCTACGCGCTCGGCGTCGGCCAGACCAACGACTACATCGAGCGCAAGGACTTCGTCGCGGCCAGCGGCGGGCTGCTGTTCGCCTGGGCGCTGGGCGCGTCGGCCGGCCCCAATCTCGGCGCCTGGATCATCGAGGTCATGGGGCCGAAGGGCCTGTTCGTCTACCTGATATCGGTGCTGGGCCTGATCGCGGGCATCGTCGTCTTCCGCATGGTGCGCCGCCCGGCCCGGCCGGCGGCCGAGCAGAGCCGCTTCGTCGGCGCTTCGCCCGACACGACGCGCGCGCCCATCCTGGATCCGCGCGGCGATGCAACGCGCGAGGCGGCATCGAGCTAGCGCATGTCACAGGTTCCCGCCGATCCGCTGCGCGGCATCTTCCTGATCGTCTTCACGATCTTCCTGTTCGTGGTGATGGACGCCACGGCGAAGCTGCTGACCGCCTCGGTTCCGGTGCTGCAGATCGTCTGGGCGCGAAACGCGCTGGCCTTCGCCTTCACGCTGGTGCTGCTGCGGCGCCGCAATCCGCTGGCGGTCATGCGCAGCGCGCGGCCGGGCCTGCAGCTCGTCCGCTCCTTCCTGCTGTTCGCGTCGACCTGGTTCTTCTTCGAGGCGATCAAGTACATCCCGCTGGCGACCGCCTCGTCGATCAGCTTCGTGTCGCCGCTGATGGTGACCGCGCT
>JADLEG010000177.1 GCA_020846275.1 Alphaproteobacteria bacterium | reverse complement strand
AGGAGGGCGGGCGTCACACGCCGTTCTTCGCGAACTACCGTCCGCAGTTCTACTTCCGGACGACGGACGTGACGGGCGAGGTGATCCTTCCGTCGGGCACGGAGATGGTGATGCCGGGGGACAACGTCGCGCTCGAGGTGAAGCTGATCGCGCCGATCGCGATGGACGAGGGGCTGCGCTTCGCGATCCGCGAGGGCGGCAAGACCGTCGGCGCCGGCGTCGTCTCCAAGATCATCGAGTAGCGGAAAAGAAGGGCCGGAAGCGGCGAGGGTCGAACCCATGGACAGCCAGAACATTCGCATACGCCTGAAGGCGTTCGATCATCGCGTGCTCGACCAGTCGACCAGCGAGATCGTCAACACGGCCAAGCGGACCGGCGCGCGCGTGCGCGGGCCGATCCCGCTGCCGACGCGGATCGAGCGGTTCACGGTGAACCGCTCGCCGCATATCGACAAGAAGTCGCGCGAACAGTTCGAGATCCGCACGCACAAGCGGCTGCTCGACATCGTCGACCCGACGCCGCAGACCGTGGACGCGCTGATGAAGCTCGACCTGGCCGCCGGCGTAGACGTCGAGATCAAGCTCTAAGGGGAAGGACGGCTCGAGATGCGTAGCGGTCTGTTGGCCCGCAAACTCGGCATGACCCGCGTGTTCGATGCCGACGGGCAGCATGTGCCGGTGACGGTGCTGGCGGTGGAGAACTGCCAGGTCGTGGCCGTGCGCAGCGAGGAGAAGGATGGCTACAGCGCCCTGCAGCTGGGCGTCGGCGCCGCCAAGGTGAAGAACGTGACCAAGCCGATGCGCGGCCACTACGCCAAGGCGAAGGTCGAGCCGAAGCGCAAGCTGGCCGAGTTCCGCGTCGCCGCCGACCAGGCGGTCGATGTCGGGGCCGAGCTGTCGGCCGCCCATTTCGTCGCCGGCCAGTTCGTCGACGTGACCGGCACGACGATCGGCAAGGGCTTCGCCGGCGTCATGAAGCGGCACCATTTCGGCGGCCTGCGCGCGACGCACGGCGTGTCGGTGTCGCACCGCTCGCACGGTTCGACCGGCCATCGCCAGGACCCCGGCAAGACCTTCGCCGGCAAGAAGATGGCGGGCCATCTGGGCGACAAGCGCCGCACCACCTTGAACCTCAAGGTCGTGTCGACCGACGCCGACCGCGGCCTGATCCTGATCAAGGGCGCCGTCCCGGGCGCCGAGGGCGGCTACGTGCTGGTGCGCGACGCCATCAAGAAGAAGGCCCCGGACGGGCTGCCCAAGCCGGCCGCGATCAAGGCCGCTGCCGGCGCCGCGGCCGCGCCGGCCGAGAAGAAGGACTGAACCGATGCAGGCCACGGTGAAGACCTTGGACAACGCCGACGCCGGCACGGTCGAGCTGAGCGACGCCGTGTTCGGCGCCAAGGTGCGCGGCGACATCCTGTCGCGCCTGGTGCACTGGCAGCTCGCCAAGCGGCGGGCCGGCACGCACAAGGCCAAGGGCATCAGCGACATCTCGGGCACGACCAAGAAGCCCTACAAGCAGAAGGGCACCGGCCGCGCGCGCCAGGGCTCGCTGCGCTCGCCGCAGTTCCGCGGCGGCGCGCGCATCTTCGGGCCGGTCGTGCGCGACCATGGTTACGACCTGCCCAAGCAGGTGCGCAAGCTGGGCCTGGTGACGGCGCTGTCCTCCAAGCACGCGGACGGCAAGCTGGTCGTGCTCGATACCGCCAAGCTCGACCAGCCCAAGACCAAGGAGCTGGCCAAGCGCCTGGGCAAGCTCGGCTGGAGCTCCGCCCTGGTGATCGACGGGCCGGAGCTCGACCAGAACTTCGCGCGCGCCGCCCGCAACATCCCGGGCATCGACGTCCTGCCGCAGCAGGGCGCCAACGTGTACGACATCCTGCGCCGCGACGTGCTCGTGCTCACGCGCGCCGCGGTTCAGCACCTGGAGGCGCGGCTCAAATGAGCAAGTCCCATATCGTGAAGCCGGGCAAGGTCGCGCTCAGCGACGAGAAGGCCTACGGCATGATCCTGTCGCCGGTGATCACCGAGAAGGCGACCATGGGCTCGCAGCACAACCAGGTCACGTTCCGCGTGCCGCTGGACGCCAGCAAGCCCGAGATCAAGGCCGCGGTCGAGAAGCTGTTCAAGGTGAAGGTGAAGGCGGTCAATACGCTGGTCACCAAGGGCAAGGTCAAGCGCTTCCGCGGCCGCGTCGGGCAGCGCAGCGACCGCAAGAAGGCGATCGTGTCGCTGGCCGAAGGCCACACGATCGACGTGACGACGGGGATCTGACGCCATGGCGTTGAAGAAACTGAAGCCGGTCACCAACGGCCAGCGCGGAACGGTCCGGATCGACCGCTCCGAGCTGTGGAAGGGCCGCCCGGTGAAGGCGCTGACCGAGGGCAAGACCTCGACCGGCGGCCGCAATACGCACGGCCACATCACCACCCGCCACAAGGGCGGCGGGCACAAGCGGCGCTATCGCCTGGTCGACTTCAAGCGCCGCAAGTACGACGTGGCGGGGACGATCGAGCGCATCGAGCACGACCCGAACCGCTCGGCCTTCATCGCGCTGGTGAAGTACGAGGACGGCGAGCTGAACTACATCCTGGCGCCGCAGCGCCTGCGCGTCGGCGACAAGGTCGTGGCCGGCGCCAAGGTCGACATCAAGCCGGGCAACGCGATGCCGCTGAAGGCGATGCCGGTCGGCACGATCTGCCACAACGTCGAGCTGAAGATCGGCAAGGGCGGGCAATTGGCGCGCTCGGCCGGCACCTATGTCCAGCTCGTCGGCCGCGACGGCGGCTTCGCGCTCGTGCGCCTGTCGTCGGGCGAGATGCGCATGGTGCGCGGGGAATGCATGGCGACCGTGGGCGCGGTGTCGAACCCCGACCGCATGAACGAGACGATCGGCAAGGCCGGCCGCCAGCGGTGGAAGGGCGTGCGCCCGACCGTGCGCGGCGTCGCCATGAACCCGGTCGACCATCCGCACGGCGGCGGCGAAGGCCGCACCTCGGGCGGCCGCCATCCGGTCACGCCCTGGGGCAAGGGCACCAAGGGCACGCGCACGCGCAACAACAAGCGCACCGACCGGATGATCGTCCGGCGCCGGTTCCAGAAGTAGGAGGGCTCGAAACGTGGCTCGCTCAGTTTGGAAAGGCCCGTTCGTCGACGGCTTCCTGTTGAAGAAGGCAGAGAAGACCCGCTCGTCCGGCCGCAACGAGATCATCAAGACCTGGTCGCGCCGGTCGACCATCCTGCCGCAGTTCGTGGGCCTGACCTTCGGCGTCTACAACGGGCACAAGTTCCTGCCGGTGCTGGTGACCGAGAACATGATCGGCCACAAGTTCGGCGAATTCTCGCCCACGCGCACCTTCCACGGCCACGCGGCCGACAAGAAGGCCAAGCGGGCCTAGCGGAACGAACCGGAAGAATTGGGAACGACCATGGGCAAGAAGGCTAGGGAACGGGACTTGGCGGAAACCGACGCGCAGGCGATCGCGACGGCGATCCGCGTCAGCCCGCGCAAGCTGAACCTGGTGGCGGGGCTCATCCGCGGCAAGTCGGCCGAGACCGCGCTGGCGGAGCTCGCTTTCTCGCGGCGCCGGATCGCCGGCGACGTGCGCAAGGTGCTGCAGGCCGCGATCGCCAATGCCGAGAACAACCACCAGCTCGACGTCGATCGGCTCTACGTGAAGGCCGCCTCGGTCGGCCGCACCGCCTCGATGCGCCGGTTCCACGCCCGCGGCCGCGGCCGCATCGGCGGCATCGAGAAGCCGATCAGCAACCTGACGGTGGTCGTCAGCGAGCGCAAGGAACGCAAAGAGCGCGAGAGCGAGGAGAAGGCCTGACATGGGTCAGAAGGTCAATCCCGTCGGACTGCGGCTGGGCATCAACCGCACCTGGGACTCGCGCTGGTTCGCCAAGCGCGACTACTCCAACCTGCTGCACGACGACCTGAAGCTGCGCAACTTCCTGATCAAGCGCCTGCAGCAGGCCGGCGTCGCGCGCGTGGTGATCGAGCGCCCGGCCAAGCGCGCGCGGATCACCATCCACACGGCGCGCCCGGGCGTCGTGATCGGCAAGAAGGGCGCCGACATCGAGAAGCTGCGCGCCGACCTCGCCAAGATGACGGGCGGCGAGGTGACGCTGAACATCGTCGAGATCCGCAAGCCCGAGATCGACGCCAAGCTGGTGGCCGAAACCATCGCCCAGCAGCTCGAGCGCCGCGTCGCGTTCCGTCGCGCCATGAAGCGCGCCGTGCAGTCGGCCATGCGGCTCGGCGCGCTCGGCATCCGCATCAACTGCGGCGGACGCCTCGGCGGGGCCGAGATCGCGCGGATCGAATGGTACCGCGAGGGGCGCGTGCCGCTGCACACGCTGCGCGCGGACGTCGATTTCGGCCGCGCCACCGCGCGCACGACCTATGGCACCTGCGGCGTCAAGGTGTGGGTGTTCAAGGGCGAGATCATGGCGCACGACCCCATGGCCCAGGACAAGCGGGCCATGGAACAGCAGGTCGCGCGCTAGGGACCAGGATTTAACGGGAAAGCACGACCATGCTCTCGCCCAAGCGAACGAAGTACCGCAAGGCCCACAAGGGCCGCATCCACGGCCTGGCCAAGGGCGGCACCGAACTCAATTTCGGCGCCTACGGGCTGAAGGCGATCGAGCCCGGCCGCGTGACCGCGCGCCAGATCGAAGCCGCGCGCCGCGCCATCACGCGCCACATGAAGCGCGTCGGCAAGCTGTGGATCCGGATCTTCCCGGATGTCCCGGTGTCGCGCAAGCCGGCCGAGGTGCGCATGGGCTCGGGCAAGGGCACGCCGGAATACTGGGTCTGCCGCGTGAAGCCGGGCCGCATCATGTTCGAACTCGACGGCGTGCCGCAGAGCCTGGCGAAGGAGGCGTTCGACCTGGCCTCGGCCAAGCTGCCGATCCTGGCGCGCGTCGTCGGCCGGCCGGGCGAAGGGAGCTGACGCGATGAAGGCAAGCGACTTGCTGACCGAAACGCCGGATCAGCTCAAGCAGAAGGTGGCCGACCTGCGCAAGGAGCAGTTCAACCTGCGCTTCCAGCGCGCCAGCGGCCAGCTGGAGAAGACCGACCGGGTGCGCGCCGTCCGGCGCGACATCGCCCGGATCAAGACCGTCCTTGGCGCCAAGACCGCGGGCCCGAAGGCCGGCGGCAAAGCGTCCTAACCGGAGTCGATTGAGATGCCGAGGCGAGTGTTGCAAGGGGTCGTGGTGAGCGGCAAGAACGCGAAGACCGTCGTGGTCCGCGTCGAGCGCCGCGTCATGCACCCGGTCTACAAGAAGTTCGTCACGCACGCGAAGAAGTATCACGCGCACGACGAGCAGAGCCGTTTCAAGGAAGGCGACACGGTTCGCATCCGCGAGTGCCGCCCGGTATCGAAGCTGAAGCGCTGGGAAGTGCTGGTGGACGAGACCGCCGGCGCGGCCAAAGCCTGAAGGCCGGGAGCCTCACGCCATGATCCAGGTCGAAACCAATCTCGAAGTCGCCGACAACTCCGGCGCGCGGCGCGTGCAGTGCATCAAGGTGCTGGGCGGCTCGAAGCGCCGCAACGCCTCGATCGGCGACGTGATCGTGGTGTCGGTGAAGGACGCGATCCCGCGCGGCCGCGTGAAGAAGGGCGACGTGCACCAGGCGGTGATCGTGCGCACGGCGCGCGAGATCCATCGCACCGACGGCTCGTCGATCCGCTTCGACCGCAACGCCGCGGTGCTGATCAACAAGCAGGGCGAGCCGATCGGCACGCGCATCTTCGGGCCCGTCACGCGCGAGCTGCGCGCGAAGAAGTTCATGAAGATCGTGTCGCTGGCGCCCGAGGTACTCTGAGGATCGAACGATGGCCACGAAGCTGAAGATAAAGAAGGGCGACAAGGTGATCGTGATCGCCGGCCGCGACCGCGGCCGCACCGGCGAGGTGCTGCGCGTGGTGCCGAAGGAGGCGCGCGTGCTGGTCCAGGGCGTGAACATGATCAAGCGGCACACGCGGGCGAAGCCCGGCGAGACCGGCGGGATCGTGGAGAAGGAGGCGCTGATCCACATCTCCAACGTCGCGCACGTGGACCCCAAGGACGGCAAGGCCACGCGCGTCGGCTTCAAGGTGCTGGACGGCGATCGCAAGGTCCGCTTCGCCAAGCGGTCCGGCGAAGTGATCGACCGCTAGACGGGCGCGCGAGGGAGCAAGGACCATGGCGACACGCCTGAGGAAGCAATACGACGAGGTCATCCGCGCGAAGCTGATGAAGGAGTTCAACTATACGAACCCCATGCAGGTGCCGCGGCTGGACAAGATCGTGATCAACATGGGCGTCGGCGAGACCACGTCGGACACCAAGAAGATCGACGCCGCCGTCGCCGACATGGCGGCCATCGCCGGGCAGAAGCCGGTGGTCACCCGCGCCAAGAAGTCGATCGCCGGCTTCAAGGTGCGCGAGAACATGCCGCTGGGCTGCAAGGTCACCTTGCGCCGCGACCGCATGTACGAATTCCTCGACCGGCTGATCACGATCGCGCTGCCGCGCGTGCGCGACTTCCGCGGCCTTTCGGGCAAGAGCTTCGACGGCCGCGGCAACTATGCGCTCGGCATCAAGGAGCAGCTGATCTTCCCGGAGATCAACTACGACAAGGTCGACGAGGTGCGGGGCATGGACATCATCATCTGCACCACGGCAAAAACCGACGCGGAGGGCAAGGCGCTCTTGAAGAGCTTCGACATGCCCTTCGTCAACTGACCGCGAGCCCAACGGAGGCTTTGGACTGACATGGCCAAGACGAGTTCCATCCAGCGCAACAAGAAGCGCCGCAAGCTGGTCAAGCGCCACGCCACCAAGCGCGCGACGCTGAAGGCCACGATCATGGATCAGGGCCTCAGCATGGAAGAGCGCTTCGCGGCGCAGATCAAGCTGTCGGAATTGCCGCGCAACAGCTCGGCCGTGCGCATCCACAATAGGTGCGAACTCAGCGGGCGCCCGCGCGCCTTCTATCGCAAGTTCAAATTGTCGCGCATCGCGCTGCGTGATCTGGCCTCGCAGGGCCAGATCCCCGGCATGGTGAAGGCAAGCTGGTAAGCCGGAGAACGAGAACATGGCTCTGAGCGATCCTCTGGGCGATCTTTTGACCCGCATCCGAAACGCCCAGCGACAGGGAATCCACTCGATCACGTCGCCGGCGTCGCGCCTGCGCGCCAACGTGCTTGAAGTGCTCAAGCGCGAGGGATACATCCGCGACTACGCGATGTCGGACGTGCGCGCCGGCGTGCGCGAACTGCGGATCGAGCTGAAGTACCACGAGGGTACGCCCGTGATCCGGCGGATCGCGCGCGTGTCCAAGCCCGGCCGGCGCGTCTATTCGCGCATCGCCGACCTGCAGCGCGTCTACAACGGGCTCGGCATCTCGATCCTGTCGACGCCGCGCGGCGTGATGTCCGACAACGAGGCCCGCGCCGCCAATGTGGGCGGCGAGGTCCTGTGCCAGGTGTTCTGACCGGCGGCCGGGCGGAATAGAGGAAGGACGGAGAGCGATCCATGTCGCGAGTCGGCAAATACGCGGTGGCCGTGCCCAAGGGCGTCACGGTCGACATCGCCGGTCAGCGCGTCAAGGCCAAGGGCAAGCTCGGCGAGCTGAGCCTGGTGGTCGACAACGACATCGAGGCCAAGATGGACGGCGGCGCGGTCAAGTTCACGCCGCGCGTCGACACCAAGCGCGCGCGCACCATGTGGGGCACCACGCGCAGCCTGGTGAACAGCATGGTCAAGGGCGTGGCCGACGGCTTCACCATCAACCTCGAGATCAACGGCGTCGGCTACCGCGCCGCGGTCCAGGGCAAGGTGTTGCAGCTCACGCTCGGCTACAGCCACGAGATCAAGTACCCGATCCCCGAGGGGATCACGATGAAATGCGAGAAGCCGACCTCGATCGCGATCACCGGCGCCGACAAGCAGAAGGTCGGCCAGGTGGCGGCCGAGATCCGCACGATGCGCCCGCCCGAACCGTACAAGGGCAAGGGCATCAAGTACGACTACGAAATCATCCGCCGCAAGGAAGGCAAGCGGAAGTAAGACCGGGAAGAAGGACCAGCGACCATGGCACGCGGGGAAGACAAATTCGATCGGCGCAAGCGGCGCCTGCGGACCAAGCTGAAGCGCTTGACCACGCGGCCGCGGCTGTCCGTGCACCGTTCGGACCGCCACATCTACGCCCAGGTGATCGACGACGCGGCCGGGCGCACGCTCGCCGCCGCCTCGACGTTGGACAAGGATCTGCGCGCGAACCTGAAGACCGGCGCCGACATCGCCGCGGCGAAGGAAGTCGGCAAGCTGGTCGCCACGCGCGCGGTCGCCGCCGGCATCAAGGACGTCGTGTTCGACCGCGGCGGCTACATCTTCCATGGCCGGGTCAAGGCCCTGGCCGACGCCGCCCGCGAGGGCGGGCTCAACTTCTGACGCTAAGCGACGCTAAACGGAAAGGCCTGTCATGGCACGCACACAATCGGGATCGCGCTCCCACTCGGGAGGCTCCGACCGCGCCCCGCGCGACCGCGAGGAAAGCGAACTCGTCGAGAAGCTGGTCAGCATCAACCGCGTCGCCAAGGTGGTGAAGGGCGGCCGGCGGTTCGGCTTCGCGGCGCTGGTCGTCGTCGGCGACCAGAAGGGCCGCGTCGGCCACGGCGCCGGCAAGGCGCGCGAGGTGCCCGAGGCGATACGCAAGGCGACCGACCAGGCCCGCCGCGGCATGATCCGCGTGCCGATGCGCGAGGGCCGCACGCTCCATCACGACGTGATCGGCCATTTCGGCGCCGGCGAGGTGGTGCTGCGCGCCGCCTCGCAGGGCACCGGCATCATCGCCGGCGGGCCGATGCGCGCGATCTTCGAGGCGCTGGGGCTGAAGGACGTGGTCGGCAAGTCGATCGGCACCTCCAACCCGCACAACATGGTCAAGGCCTGCTTCGCGGCGCTGACCGACGTTTCCTCGCCGCGCGCCGTGGCGGCGCGCCGCGGCAAGAAGGTCGGCGACATCCTCGGCAAGCGCGCCGAGACCGCCGAGGCGAAGGAGTAGGCGCGTCATGGCAGCGACGAAAAAGGCCGCCGCGGCGTCGGGCAAGGTCAAGGTCACGCAGATCGGCAGCCCGATCGGACGGCGCGACGACCAGCGCCGCACCCTGGTCGGGCTGGGACTGAACAAGCTGCACCGCTCGCGCGTGCTCGAGGATACGCCGGCGGTGCGCGGCATGATCACCAAGGTCGGCCACCTTTTGCGGGTCGAAAAGGCCGGCTGACTTCCCGCGGCTTGCAGGCGGGACTACGCAGTGGATGGATGGCGATGAAGCTGAATGAGATCAGGGACAATCCCGGCGCCCGGCAGAAGCGTCTGCGGGTGGGCCGCGGCATCGGGTCGACCAAGGGCAAGCAGAGCGGCCGCGGCGGCAAGGGCCAGACCGCGCGCTCCGGCGTGTCGATCGGCGGGTTCGAGGGCGGCCAGATGCCGCTCTACCGGCGCCTGCCCAAGCGCGGCTTCAACAACATCTTCCGCAAGGACTACGTGCCGGTGAACCTGGGCAGCATCCAGGCCGCGATCGACGCCAAGCGGCTCGACGCCGGGGCGCCGGTGACGATCGAGGC
The DNA here is from genome assembly GCA_020846275.1 of Alphaproteobacteria bacterium. Taxonomy (GTDB): domain Bacteria; phylum Pseudomonadota; class Alphaproteobacteria; order JAEULC01; family JAEULC01; genus JAEULC01. The sequence goes on along the minus strand of JADLEG010000177.1, from coordinate 4,879 downwards.
CTTGAAGCAGGCCGGCGTCGTCGGCCGCATCCGCGACGGCGTGCGCCTGCTTGCAAAAGGCGAAATCAAGACCAAATTGACGGTGAAGGTCACCGGGGCTTCCAAGGCCGCGATCGCCGCGGTCGAGGCCGCCGGCGGCTCGGTCGAGGTCGACCGCAAGCCCGAGCCGGCCCCGGCCGCCCCCGCCGCCAAGGCCTGAGACCGGGCGCCAGGGCCCGGCAGAACCTAGGATCGCAAGCGATGGCCTCAGCCGCCGAGCAGTTGGCCGCGAATATCAATTTCGGCGCCTTTGCCAAGGCGACGGAACTGAAGAAGCGCATCTGGTTCACGCTTGGCGCGCTGCTGGTCTACCGGCTCGGCACCTACGTGCCGATCCCCGGCATCGATCCGACCGCGCTCGCCGACCTGTTCCACCAGAACTCGGGCGGCATCCTCGGCATGTTCGACATGTTCTCCGGCGGCGCGCTGGGGCGCATGACGATCTTCGCCCTCAACATCATGCCGTACATCTCGTCCTCGATCATCATGCAGCTGATGACCGCGGTTTCGCCGACCCTCGAGACCCTGAAGAAGGAAGGCGAGGCGGGTCGCAAGAAGATCAACCAGTACACCCGCTTCGGCACGGTGCTGCTGGCCGCGGTCCAGGCCTACGCGATCTCGGTCGGCCTCGAAGGCATGAGCGGCCCGCGCGGCACGGCGGTGCTCGATCCGGGCCTGTTCTTCCGCCTGACCACGACCGTCACGCTGGTCGGCGGCACCATGTTCCTGATGTGGCTGGGCGAGCAGATCACCGCGCGCGGCGTCGGCAACGGCATCTCGCTGATCATCTTCGCCGGCATCGCGGCCAACCTGCCGCACGCCATCGCGGCCACCCTGGAGCTGGGCCGGACCGGCGCGATGTCGGCCGTCTTCATCCTGGTGCTGATGGTCATGGCCGTGGGCGTCACGGCGTTCATCGTCTTCATGGAGCGCGCCCAGCGCCGCATCCTGGTGCAGTATCCCAAGCGCCAGGTCGGCAACAAGATGTTCGGCGGCGACAGCTCGCACATGCCGCTGAAGCTGAACACCTCGGGCGTGATTCCGCCGATCTTCGCCAGCTCGATCCTGCTGATGCCGCTGACCATCGCCGGCTTCACCGGCGGCCGGGGGCCCGACTGGCTGAACGCGATCACGGCCCAGCTCACCCACGGCTCGGTGCTCTATATCGCCATGTATGTGGGGCTGATCGTCTTCTTCGCGTTCTTCTACACGGCGATCGTCTTCAATCCGGTCGAGACGGCCGACAACCTGAAGAAATACGGCGGCTTCGTGCCGGGCATCCGCCCGGGCAAGAACACGGCCGACTACCTGGACTACGTGCTGACGCGGCTGACCGTGATCGGCGCGGCCTACCTGTCAGTGGTCTGCATCCTGCCTGAGATCCTGATCTCGCAATATTCCGTGCCGTTCTATTTCGGCGGCACCAGCCTCTTGATCGTCGTCAGCGTGACGATGGACACGGTCGCCCAGATCCACAGCCACTTGCTGGCGCATCAATACGAAGGCCTGATCAAGAAGGCCAAGCTGCGGGGCGCGCGCCGATGACCCGATTGATCCTGCTGGGCCCGCCCGGGGCGGGCAAGGGGACCCAAGCCAAGCGCCTGGCGTCGTCCCTCGGCGTGCCCCAGCTCTCCACGGGTGACATGCTGCGGGCCGAAGTGGCCGCCGGCTCGCCGCTCGGCAAGAAGGTCAAGGCCGTCATGGACGCCGGAAAGCTGGTTTCCGACGACATTCTGATCGACCTGATCGGCCATCGGATCGACCAGCCGGACTGCCGCAAAGGCTTCATTCTGGACGGTTTTCCGCGGTCCCTGCCGCAGGCCGAGGCGCTCGACCGCATGCTGGCCGACCGCAAGCTCAAGATCGACCGGGTGATCGAGATGGCGGTCCAGGATGACGCCCTGGTTGAACGGATCACGGGCCGGTTCACCTGCGCGAAGTGCGGGGCCGGGTATCACGACAAGTTCCAGCGCCCGAAGCGCGACGGGGTGTGCGACCAGTGCGGCGGCGCCCAGTTTACGCGCCGGGCCGACGACAACGAACAGGCGGTCCGGACCCGCCTTGCCGCCTACCACGCCCAGACCGCGCCTCTGCTGCCCTATTACCGCGGACGGGGCGTTCTGGCGACGGTCGACGGCATGGCGGCGATCGACGACGTGACCCGGCAGATGAGCCGGGTGGTGGCTACCGTGGGGGCGGCGTAAGCGGTTGACTCGACGGTGGTTCTCCCTATACTGCGGCGTTTTTCCGGGCGCCGTCGGGGCGGCGAAATCCCCGTCCATAACCAGTGGTGGTAAGGAGTTGCAGGCGTGGCGCGCATTGCAGGCGTGAACATTCCGACGCAGAAGCGCGTGATCATCGCGCTTCAGTACATTCATGGCATCGGGCCGGCCAAGTCGCGGGAAATCTGCGGCAAAGTGGGCATTCCCGACGAGCGCCGGGTCAACCAGCTGACCGACGACGAGGTGCTGCGCATCCGCGAGATCATCGACCGCGAGTACCAGGTCGAAGGCGATCTGCGGCGCGAAGTCGCGATGAACATCAAGCGGCTGATGGATCTCGGCTGCTACCGGGGGTTGCGCCATCGCAAGCAGCTGCCGGTGCGCGGCCAGCGCACCCACACCAACGCCCGCACCCGCAAGGGCAAGGCCCGGCCGATCGCCGGCAAGAAGATCGCGACGAAGTAGTCGCGCCCGAGAGAAGCTGGAGCACCGAGCATGACCGCATCCGCCAAGCCGCCTGCGGGCGACAAGAGCGCCGCCGACAAGACCAGCGGCGAAAAGCCCGCTGCCGCGCCGCGCGCCCGCCGCAAGGAGCGCAAGAACATCACCTCGGGCGTCGCGCACGTGAACGCGTCGTTCAACAACACGGTGATCACCATCACCGACGCGCAGGGCAACACCATCGCCTGGTCGTCGGCCGGCGCGCAGGGCTTCAAGGGCAGCCGCAAGTCGACGCCCTATGCCGCGCAGATCGCCGCCGAGATCGCCGGGCGCAAGGCGATGGAGCACGGCATGAAGCAGCTCGAGATCGAGGTGAAGGGACCCGGCGCCGGCCGCGAATCCGCGCTGCGCGCGCTGCAGACAGTCGGCTTCGCGATCACCACGATCCGCGACGTGACGCCGATTCCGCATAACGGCTGCCGGCCGCCCAAGCGCCGGCGAGTTTGACGCAGTGCTGCCGGGCGCCGATCGGGCGACCGGGGCAAACAAGACGACGATGCGGCGCCCCCGGCCCGCATCGGCTGACGCGATAAGGATGACGACGTGATCCAGAAGAATTGGCAAGACCTGATCAAGCCGAACAAGCTGAGCATCGAGCCGGGCGACGATCCGTCGCGCGCCGCCACGATCGTGGTGGACCAGCTCGAGCGCGGCTTCGGCCTGACGCTCGGCAACGCGCTCCGGCGCGTCCTTTTGTCCAGCCTGCGCGGCGCGGCGGTGACGTCGATCCAGATCGACGGCGTGCTGCACGAGTTCTCGTCGATCCCCGGCGTGCTCGAGGACGTGACCGACATCGTCCTCAACATCAAGTCGTTGGGCCTGCGCATGCACGGCGAGGGGCCGAAGAAAATCCGCCTCACCGCGACCGGCCCGGGCGAAGTGACCGCGGGCATGATCGAGACCGGCCACGACATCGAGGTGATGGACCCCGACTTGGTGATCTGCACGCTCGACCAGGGCGCCAAGATATCGATGGAGATGACGGTCGAGACGGGCAAGGGCTACGTCCCCGGCACCGCCAACCGGCCCGAGGACGCGCCGATCGGCCTGATCCCCGTGGACGCGCTGTTCAGCCCGGTGCGCAAGGTCTCCTACAAGGTCGACCCCACGCGCGTCGGCCAGGTCACCGACTACGACAAGCTGTCGATGCGGGTTGAGACCAACGGCGCCATCACGCCCGAGGATTCGGTCGCCGTCGCCGCGCGCATCCTGCAGGAGATGCTGAAGCTCTTCATCAATTTCGAGGAGCCGCAGACCGCGACGGCCGAGGACAAGGCGCACGACCTGCCGTTCAACCGCAACCTGCTGCGCAAGGTCGACGAGCTGGAATTGTCGGTGCGCTCGGCCAACTGCCTGAAGAACGACAACATCGTCTATATCGGCGACCTGGTGCAGAAGACCGAGGCCGAGATGCTGCGCACGCCGAACTTCGGCCGCAAGTCCTTGAACGAGATCAAGGAGGTGCTGTCGGGCATGGGCCTGCACCTGGGCATGGAAATCCCGAACTGGCCGCCCGAGAACATCGAGGACCTGGTCAAGCGGCTGGAAGAGCCGTACTGAGCCGGCGAGCCGAAGCGCACCTACAGAAGACCCTAGGAGACTCCCGATGCGTCACGCCATGAGCGGTCGCAAGCTGAACATGAAGCGCAGCCACCGCACCGCGCTGTTCCGCAGCCTGGCGATGGCGCTGCTGAAGCACGAGCAGATCACCACGACCCTGCCCAAGGCCAAGGACCTTCGGCCGGTGGTCGACCGGCTGATCACGCTCGGCAAGCGCGGCAACCTGCACGCGCGCCGCCAGGCCAACGCGGTTCTGCGCGACGACAAGCTGACGCAGAAGCTGTTCGGCCCGCTCGCCGAGCGCTATGCCAAGCGCCCGGGCGGGTATACCCGCGTGCTGAAGGCGGGGTTCCGCTACGGCGACTCGGCAGCGATGGCGGTGATCGAGCTTGTGGACCGCGATCCCGACGCCAAGGGCCTCGATTCCGGGCCCGTCCAGCAGGCGGACGAGGCCGAAACCGCGGAAGCCGCGACTGCATGAACGACGTCGCGAGGGGCCCTTCCCCTCGCGCCCTGCTACCGAGGGCGCGCGCCACGGCGTGCGCCCTCTTCGTTTT
>JADLEG010000176.1 GCA_020846275.1 Alphaproteobacteria bacterium | reverse complement strand
GGCCGGGCAGGACGCGGTAGCGCTGGCCGACCTCGTAGTTGCGGTCGACCACCACGCGGTCGCGCGTGTCCTTCTTGAAATTGTCCATGACCTGGTCGGTCTTGATCTCGGGCGCGCTGGCGAAGCAACCCCCGAGGCCGACCGTCGTCAGGGCGACTGCCAGGACCGAACCGGCGCGCCGCGCCCGGGCAAAGCTGCGGCGATACTGCATGGGATGCGATGCTACGCCGGAAAACCCGCCAAAACTATGGCGGGGTTTCATGCGGGCCTCATCCTTCGACAAGCTCAGGATGAGGCGAATGGAAATGCGTCCTCGTCCTGAGCCTGTCGAAGGACGCGTACTCCATCAGCTTTTCTTGTCGTCCTTCTCGGTCAGGTCGCCCAGGCGCGAGACCAGCTTCTTGGCCGCGTAGTCGGTCAGCTTGAAGACGTAGTTGCGCAGGCGGCCGTTCAGGTCGGCGGCTTCCTTCTTCACCTCGTCGGTCGGGTCGACCATGCTCGACTTGTCGCCCTCGACCTTGCGCCAGGGCTCGGTGACGACCTCGATGCGCGCCCAGGTGGCGCCCTTGTCCTCGGCCAGGGTCAGGCGGACCACCAGCCCGTCGAAGCTGCGGTATTCGGCCTGGCTGGCGCCGCTGGCGGGAAACGCGATCGCGGTCGCGCCCTGCACGTCGTCCATCATCAGCCCGTCGAGCAGCCCGGCCAGCTCGCCGAGCGCGGCGGAGTTCTTGAGCTTGGTGCCCTCGGGCTGGTTGTAGATCTTGAAGTCCTTGTCCTCGGGCTTGTCGCGGCTGACGACCAGGCGCGCGCGGTCGGGCGCGATGGTCGCGACCTCGCGCACGCGGTCGGTCTTGATCGACAGCACCTGGCGGTCCAGCCAGTCCGACACCGACGGCTTGATCTTGGGATCGCCCTCGGCCAGCCAGGCCTGCGGATCGCCGGGCTTGCGGGCATAGACGCCGGGGCGCGGGTTCTCCAGCGAATCCGGCCGCGCCTTGCCCAGGATGATGCGGCCGATCTCGCTGCCGCCGGCATTCTTCAAGGTCACCAGCGTCGACTTGGCGCCGAGCTGGGTCGGCTCCTCGACTTCCAACCGGGACAAGAGCTCGGGCTTGTGCGTCTTGGGCTCCATCAGCTTCAGGCTGGCAAGCGCGGCGACCGCCGCCTTGGCTTGCTCGGCGCGCACCGGATAGTCGGCCCGGTCGGCCAGCACCCACTGATCGCCCTTGCGCGTCAGCGTGTAGCCGCCGTCGGCCCGCGTCACGACGAGCTGGCCCACGTCGTCGGGCTTGCCGGCAACCGACGGGAACACGGGCGTTCCGGCCGAGCCGCCGCCGCCCGACGGCCCGCGGTCGCGCACGACGGCGGCCGCCCCGCCCAGGGCCGCGACCGTCACCACGGCAAGCGCGATCAGCACCGGTGTCTTCATCGCCGCCGCTCCTCTGCCATCAGGCGTGGGCCGCGCGGCGCCGGCGGCGCGCCAGGCGCACCGCGCCGACCGCCAGCGCGATCAGCGCCACCACGATCGGCACCAGACCGATATTGATGAAGCGCAGCACCGCCTCGAGGCGGTCGACATCGCGCCTGAGCCCGAGCTGCACCTCGCGAAGCTGCTTGCGGGTGTCCAGCATCTCGGCGCGGAACTTCTCGATCGTCTGCTGCTGCTGCGGGGTCAGGCTGGCGGTGCTGCCCGTCTTGTCGCCGGTCTCGGCGTCGCGCAGGTTCTTCTTCACCTCGTTGAGCTTGTCCTGCAATTCGCGCTCGGTGCCGCGCAGGCGCGCCTCGGCGTCGCGCTCGATCGCGCGCACGACCTCGAACGGCCGGACCGAGGTGCCGCGGCCGCGCAGGCCGACCAGCTCGCCGCCGCCGGCCAGGAAGTCCAGCGCGTTGGCGACCATGTCGGCGTTGTTGGCCGTGGGCACGGCCAGGCGCTGGCCGAAGAAATCCTGCACCTGCACCCAGAAGCGGTCGTCGAGCAGGTCGGTGTCGGCGACGACGATCACGTTGATCGGCTTCTGCGACTTCATGAGCTGCGGCGGCAACGGCTTCTCGTCCGGCTTCGGCGCCGAGGCCGCGGCGGCCTCGCCTTCCTTCGGCTTCGGCGGCCCGTCGGGGAAGGCGGTGGCCGCGTCGCCGGTCACCCGCGCGGCGAGCACCAGCCCCTCGAGCCCCGGTTTGAACTCGCGCAGGATGCCCACCACGTCCGGCTGGCCGCCCGGCCCGCCCGTGAGCTTCGCCACGTCGACCGCCATCGACTGCGGCGAGGTGGTGATGAGCGGCTCCATCTTCGTCGTGGCGCCCTCGCGCTTCTTCAGGATGCCGGCCGAGGCCATGTTGACCTGGCCGATATTGCTCATCAGCGGGTCGTCCTGGTTGATGTTGCCCTGGCGCATCGTGAGCCACGCCAGGTAGTCGGCCGGCACCACGCGCCCGGCCGACCCGGCATTGACGCGCCGCGCATTGGCGCGGTCGCCGGCGATCTTGTCCTTGACCATCTCGACGCCCCAGGCCTGGAACAGCTTGGGCAGGTCGGACGCGCCGGCCTTGGGCGGGCCGCCCATCATGTTGGGCCGCCCGGCCTCGGACTCGGCATAGGGATCGACGAACACCAGCGCGCGGCCGCCCTTCAGCACGAACTGGTCGATCGCGTACTGCGCCTTGTCGCCGAGCGTCTTGGGATGCGCCAGCATCACCACGTCGACATCGTCGGGCACGCGGTCGATGTCGCCGGCCAGCGTGCGCACTTCGAACATCTGGCGCAGCGTCTCCATGACGTACCAGGGCTGCGTCGGCATGCCCCGCATCATCATCATCATGTCGCCCTCGAGCGGCAGGTCGGTGATCAGCCCCACCACCTTGCGCTTCGGGTTGGCAAGGGACTGCACCATCTTCGCCAGGTCGTATTCCAGGAAGCGCTCGCGCTCGGGCGCCAGGAACGCGATCGTCTCCTTGTCGTCGGTCGAGTTCGAGCCCGATAGGCCGAAGAAGACCTGCTCGCCGCCCTGGTCGATCGGCACGGCCTGCATGCCAAGGGCGACGGCGCGGTCCTCGACGTCGGAGAAGGGCTGCGGGTCGTAGGTCTCGACGATCAGCCGGCCGCGCGAGGCGACGGCGAACTCGCCCAGCATGTCCTGCACGCGCTTGCCATAGGCGGCATAGGTCGGGATCTCGCGGCCCAGCCGCTCGGAGAAGAAGTAGCGCAGCGTCACCGGCTCGTCGATGCGCCCGAGGATCGCGCGCGTGCCGGGCGACAGGGTGAACAGCTTGTCCTTGGTGAGATCGAGCCGCGCGCCGGTCAGCAGCCCCTGGGCCAGCACGTTGACGGCGACGAACAGGATCGCCGACAGGCCGAGCGCGATCAGCGAGTTGCGGCGGCGCAGCAGCGCGGTACGATTGGTCGGTAGGGAGGGCTCGGCCATCGCGCTCAGCCCCCCTTCTTCCATTCGACGATCACGACGTTGGCGTAAAGGCAGAACGCCACCAGCGAGCCGAAGAACACGACGTCGCGCAGGTCGATGACGCCGCGCGTGATCGCCTGGTAGTGCGTCATGAAGCTGAACGAGGCGATCGTGTCGACCATCAGCCGCGGCGCCCAGCCGGAGAAGAAGTTGAGCACGACCGACGTGCCGCTGACCGTGAAGATGAAGCACACCGCGCAGGCCACGACGAAGGCGATCACCTGGTTTCGCGTCAGCGCCGACAGGCACACGCCGATCGCCAGGTACGCGCCCGCCAGCACGAAGCTGCCCATGTAGCCGGCCAGGATCGCGCCGTTGTCGGGCGATCCCAGGTAGTTGACCGTGATCCAGAACGGAAAGGTAAGCGCCAGCGCCACGCCGGCGAAGGCCCATGCCGCGAGATATTTCGCGATCACCGCGCCGGTCAGCGAGATCGGCAGGGTCAAGAGCAGCTCGATCGTGCCGCTCTTGCGCTCCTCGGCCCACAGCCGCATGCCGATCGCCGGGATCAGGAACAGGTAGAGCCAGGGATGGAACATGAAGAAGGGTTCGAGGTCGGCCTGGCCGCGGGCGAAGAAGTTGCCGAGGAAGAACGTCACCGCCCCGGCCAGCACCAGGAAGATGACGATGAACACATAGGCGAGCGGCGTGGCGAAATAGGCGGCGAACTCGCGCCGGAAGACCGCCAGGGTCTCACGCATGGGGCTGCTCCTTGCCCTTGGCGGTGGTGATGGCGCGGAACACGTCGTCGAGCTTGCCGCGCTCGACGTGGAATTCGCTGATCGGCCAGTCCTTGTCGGCGCACAGGCCGCGCAGCGTCTGGGCGATCTCCTGGCCGCGCTTCGGCATCACGACCAGGCGCACGCGGCCTTCGCCCCCGTCCGCGAGCTCGACGTCCGCGACGCCCGCCATCGACTTGATCGCGTCTCGCGCCTCGGCGGACCTGGCGGCCGGCAGCGTGACCGACACGGCGTTGTGGTGGCGCGACAGCGCCTCGTATTCCGCCGGGGTTCCGTCGGCGACCAGCTTTCCGCCGGCGATCACCACGGCGCGCGAGCACACGGCGTCGACCTCTTCCAGGATGTGGGTCGAGATCACGATCGCCTTCTCGGCCGCCATGGCGCGGATCAGGCCGCGCACCTCGTGCTTCTGGTTGGGGTCGAGCCCGTCGGTCGGCTCGTCGAGGATCAGCACCTCGGGATCGTGCAGCAGCGCCTGGGCCAGGCCGACGCGGCGCTTGAAGCCCTTGGAGAGGGTTTCGATCGGCTGATACAGCACCGAGGCGAGCTGCGTCAGCTCGACCGCGCGGCCGACGCGCGCCGCGCGCTCGCCGGCGGCGATGCCGCGCACGTCGGCGCAGAAGCGCAGGAAGCCCTCGGCCGTCATGTCGGGATAGGCGGGCGCGCCCTCGGGCAGGTAGCCGATGCGGCGCTTGACCTCGATCGGATGCTCGACCACGTCGAAGCCGCAGACCCGCGCGGTGCCGCTGGTGGGCGACAGGAAGCCCGCCACCATCTTCATCGTGGTCGACTTGCCGGCGCCGTTGGGGCCGAGGAACCCCAGCACCTCGCCGCGCGCGACCTTCAGGGAAATTCCGTCCACCGCGACGATCGCGCCAAAGCGCTTGCCGAGGTTGTCGATCTCGATCATCGGCTCAGCCATGCCGAAACCCGTTCCCCGATCGTTCTCGCACTACGCTGCTTCCCGCCGAAGCGACGGTGATTTAGTCCCCCGGACGGGAATTGCAAGTGTAATCGATTTAATGCGGGCGCCGGCCGCGCGCGGCTCAGCGCCAGTCGCCGGCCAGCATGAAGCCGGCCCACAGGATCGGCCGGTCGCGATATTGCCGCAGCAGGTCGAGCTGCGCCTGGCGCAGCGCCGTCATCGCCGGGCGCGTTCCGACCAGTTCATAGAACCGCGCCATCAGCGCCGCGGTCGCCTCGTCCTCGACCGGCCACAGGCTGACCAGCAGGCCGCGCGCGCCGGCCCCCATGACGGTGCGCTGGAAGCCCCAGAACTCGTTGCCGCGGCCGACCTTGCCCAAGCCCGTCTCGCAGGCGCTGAGCGCGATCAACCGCGCCTGGCGCAGGTCGATCGAATAGAAGTCGCGCGCGGTCATCGCGGCCTGCGTGCCGTTGCCCGCGAGGTAGAGCGGCGATGCGAGCGGATCGAGCTCGTCCACCGTGGCATGCGCCGCGATGTGGATCAGGCGCCGCCCCGGCGCCTCGGCCGCCAGCCGCTCGCGCGTCGCCTGGCCGCGGGTATAGAGCACGGCGCCCTTGAGCCGCTGCGCGATCGCCGCCGCCTCCTGCCCCGCCGCCGGCAGGTCGTAGGCGGCGTCGCCGAGATCGGGGTTGCCCATCACCAGCGCGCCGCCGCTTGCCGCCGGCGGCGCGCGCACCAGGGCGGCGAGCGCGTTGAGCGAGGGCAGGCTGGCGACGGCACGACGCTCGACCAGCCAGGCCTTGCCGTCATGAAGCGCGCCGAACGGCAGCAGGTAGAGCACGTCATGCGCGACCGCGAGCATCGGCTCGTCGGACCTGAGGTCGAGCGGCGCCACCAGCGCGGCGTTGAGCGCGGCCGCGCGCGGCGCGACGTCGCGCGCGTCGCCGCGGATCGCCTCCAGCAGCTCGGCGATCCGGGGACCGAGCGCCCGCCGCCCGGTCGGAAGCACGACCTGGCGGATCTCGCCGGCGCGCAGCACCCAGGCGATGCTCTGTTCATCGAGCACGTGATAGACCACGACCGCCGCGTCGCGCGGCAGGTAGGGCCGCAACGCCGCGACCGGCTCGGCCGCGGCGACGCGATCGACGAAGGTGAGGCCCGCGCCCGCGGGCTGCACGCGGCCGATCAGGAGATCGAGCAGCGCCCGCGACCGGCTGCGCTCGCTCAAGTCGAGCGCCTGTTCGGCCGTTCCGGCATCGGCCGCGGCGGCGACGGCATCGTCGAAGATATCCTGCGCGGAGCCGAAGAAGCCGGACTTGAACTCCTCGCTGCGGAAGCGCCCGCGCACGGCGTCGGCGGACTGGGCCGCTTCGACAAAGGACGCCAGCGCGGCGATCTTGTTCCCGCCCGCGCGCTGCGCCCGGCCGAGCCCGTGCAGCGACCACATCCGCACATAGGCGTCGTCGCCGGCCGCATCGGCCGCGACCTTGAACAGCGAGGCCGCGCGGGCGGCATCGCCCTGCTTCAGCGCGACCTCGGCTTCGGCGCGCCCCAGCGCCGGCAGCAGCGCCGGCGGCGCATCGCGGCGCGCCTCGGCAAGGGACTGCGCCGCGCGCGCCGCCTGGCCCTGGGCCAGCGCGGCCTGCGCCAGCGCGACCGTGTACCAGGGCTTCAGCGCGCTCTGGCCCAGCTTCGCCAGGGCCTGGCGATAGAGCGTGGCCGCCTCGGCCGCGCGGCCCTGGCGCAGCGCCACGTCGCCCTTCACCTTCAGCGCCGGCGCGTGGAGCGCCTCGCCCGCGCGCGCATCCTTCAGCCGGGCGGCGAAGCGCAGCGTCTCGTCGGCCCAGCGCTCAGCCTGGTCGAGCGCGCCCGCCAGGCTGTAGGCATAGGCGAGGCCGCGCGCGGCATGCGCCAGCAGGGTCTTGTCGCCGTATTGCTGGCCGAGGAACAGCGCCATGCCGGCCGCCTGGATCGCGGCGCGATATTCGCCGCGATCGGCCAGCGCGCCCGACGCGCTGCAATAGCTGACGGCGTCGAGCGGCTTCGCCTCGACCGCCAGCAACGCGCGCCCCTCCGCGGCGATGCGGACCACGGCATCGGCTTCGCCCACCGCCTGGGCCGCCGCGGCGTTCCGTGGCGGCGGCGCCGGCCGGCCCGAGGCCGGCTGGCCGCCCAGGCAGCGCCCGTCGCCGCCGGCCGACAGCGCCGCGGCCGCGACCGCCACGGCGATCGGCGCGACGGGCACGGCGGTCGCCACCGTGGTCGCCGATGGCGCTGGCGCGGTCGTAGCGGACGTGGTCGGTGCCGTTGGCGCCGCGGGGGCGTCGTCGTCCTCGCCGGCGGAGCTGTCGGCATTGCCGACGCCCGCCCAGGCGGCCGGCGAAGCCAGCGCCAGGCCCAGCGCGAGAGCGAGGCTAGAAGCCGTACTGCGGATAGAGATCATGCGCCGGCCAGTCCGTGACGGCCCGCAGGGCGACCCAAAGGTCGCGGTCAAGCGCGGTCAGCCCCTGGAAGTTCAGCGCGGGGCGAACCGCCCAGACCATCGAGATGGTGGGCCCATGCGTGGCGAAGGTGACGAGCTGCTGGTCCTTCGGCCCGAACTGGTTGCGGCCGGTATGGAACCAGATAAAGCTGCCCGGGCGGAACTCCTGGAAGCAGATGCCGTAGGTGTAGTAGCTGCGGCGCTGTTCGTTGATGAAGGCGGGCGTCGGGGCGACGACCTGCTGGCGCATCTCGGGCGTCAGCACGCGCGTATCGTCGGGCTCGTAGACCGCCCACATCTTCATCACCTCGGCCGGCGTCATCTGCCAGCCCGACACGCTGTCGACATAGCGCCGGTCCGGCTCGATCGTCGGCAGCGGCAGCCCGGCCGGCTTGAACACGGCCTCGCGGCAATAGTCCTCGTAGCTCCTGCCGCTCGCCGCCTCGACGATCAGGCCGAGGATCACGTATCCCGCGTTGGAATAGATGTACTGGGTGCCGGGCGGCGCATCGAGTTGCCGCTTGAGGATCGACGGCAGCACGTCCTCCTTGCGCCAGGAGCGCGGGTCGCGTTCGCGTCCCTTCGGCGGCACGAACCGGTCCTTGCCCAGGATCACCGGATCGTCCTCGCGCTCGTTGCTGGCGAAGCCGCCCATATGGATCATGGTCTGGCGCACGGTGACATTGGGCACGCGGCTGTCGGCCGGCGGGCCGTATTTCTGCAACGCCGCGCCGACATAGCGGGAGATCGGCTGGTCGAGGTCGAGCTTGCCCTCGGCCGCGAGCTTCGCCACGGCGAGGCCGGTGATGGATTTCGACAGGCTGAAGACGCGGTAGCGGTCCTTGGGGTCCATGCCGCCGAAGCCGGCGGCGTGCACCAGCCGGCGGTCCTTGACGACGGCGATCATCCCCGACCCGCCGAGCTTGGCCACCTGGGCCGAGATGACGGCATCGACCTGGGCGAAGGCGCCGGCCTGCGCCTGGGCGCGGCCCGCGAGGGGCGCGACGGTCAGCGCGGCGGCGGAACCGGCGAGGAAGCGGCGTCGGGTCGTCATGTCTGAAGTCCGAATTCGGGATAGAGGTTCCGGTCGGGCCAGGCCTTGATCTCGCGCAGCGGCGTCCAGACCGCCCGGTCGAATTCATAGTATTTGTCGCGTTCCAGCCGGGGCGCAACCATCCACACGGCGGAGACGCCGCCCGTGCCGCGCGAGGCCAGGGTGGAAATCGAGGTGTCGAGGTCGGTGCCCTGACCGTACCCGTTGTTCCACCAGGTGAGCGCCCCGGACGCGCCGCGGCGCGCGAACACGCCGAGCGAATAGAACGAGGTCTTCTGGTCGGAGATCCAGGAGTTGTGGGGCTTTCCGGCGAAGTCGTGCATCGCCGGACCCAGCACGCGCGCGTCGTTCTCCTCGTACGCCTCGAGCAGCCGCAGCACCTCGGGCCCGTCATGCGCCAGCCCAGGTAGGAATCGCCGTAGCGCAGATCGGGATCGATCGCCGGCCGCGCGAGCCCGAGCGGCTTCAGCACCCGCGCGCGGCAGTAGTCCTCGTAAGGCTGTCCGGCGACGGCCTCGATCACCGAGCCCAGCACCACGTAGCCCATGTTGCTGTACGCATAGACTTCGCCGGGGGCGCGCGGCAGCTTCTGCTTCAGGAGCAACGCCAGCACATCGTCGCGCCGGACGCTGCGCCGGTCGGGATTGATGCGGGCGAGGCTGCGGCGGCTCATCAGGTCGTCGTCCTCGGTGCTCGACAGGATTCCCGCCGTGTGGGTGACGAGCTGGCCGACCGTGACCCCGGCGAAGCGCGGATCGACCGGCGGGCCGAGCCTCTTCATCGGGCCGCCCAGGTGGCGCTCCAGCGCATCGTCGAACGACAGGCGACCGTCCTGCGCCAGGGTCGCGAGCGCCAGTGCCGTCACGGTCTTCGAGATGCTGAAGATCGGGTAGCCGCCGGCGCGGTCCATGGCGAAGCCGGCGACATGCTGCAGTCGCCGGCGGTGCGCGATCGCGAGCAGCCCGCGGCCCTTGGTCTGCCGGACACGCGCGTCGATCGCGGCATCGACCGCGGCGAAGGGATTGTCGTCGGCCAGGGCGCCAGCACGGGGCAGCGCGAGCGCGGCACCCGCACCAAGAATGCCGGAACAGAGGTCGCGGCGCGACAAACGCATCCGATCCTCCCTGGGCGGGCGGCGGAAGGATCATTGCACGCCGCCGCCGCAAGTCAATGCGCGGGCGCTGAGGCGAATGCCTATTTGTCCGCCTTCCCGTCCTTGTAGTAGCCGACCGTGTCCCCCTGCAGCGTGACCCCCAGTCCGTTGAGCAGCCGGTTGGCGTAGTTGAAATAGGCGCAGACCTGGTTGACCTCGAGGATCTCCTCGTCGGTGCCCCCGGCGTCGCGGATCGCCTTGATGTCGCTCTCGGCCATGTCCTGGGGCCGCGCGGTCAGCTTGCCGGCATAGCGCAGCAACGCCAGCTCCTTGCCCTCGAACACTTTCTCGGGCTTGCCCTCGGCGAAGGCCCGGCGCATGCGCTCGGCCTTGGCGTCGTCGCCCATCAGCACGCGGGCGTTGTGATAGTGGTTGGTGAAGCTGTAGTCGCACTTGTTGATCATGCTGGTGTAGGTGCCGACGGCCTCGAGGAACCACAGCTTCAGGCTGTTGTCCTTGCAGTGCAGCGCCGCCTTGTAGAGCACGTAGTGCCCGTCCATCGTCTCGGGCCGGATGCTGTGGACCTTCATCACGTTGTCGACCGTGCCGTGCGGCGTCTTGACCTTGTCGTACATCTCCTTCACGCGGCCGGTCGCCTCGTCGAGCGGGATCATGCGTATCCAGGCGGACATCGTTGCTCCGTTCTAATGGGCGGGCGCGGCGGCGCCGCGCTCCAGGCGGTGGAAGGCCAGCGACAGCAGCGCGCTGACCGCGAAATAAAGCAGCGCGACCAGGATCCAGATCTCGAACACCCGGCCGCTGGTGACCGCGACCTCGGTCGCGATGAAGGTCAGTTCCTGGATCGAGATCAAGGAGACGATCGAGGAGGTCTTGACCAGCATGATGAACTGGCCGGCGAGCGCGGGCAGGATGCGGCGCAAGGCCTGCGGCAGGATCACCAGGCGCATGCGCTGCAGCCGCGTCAGGCCGAGGCTGTCGCCCGCTTCCCACTGGCCCTTGTCGATCGACAACACGCCGGCGCGCACGATCTCGGTGATGTAGGCACCCTCGAACAGCACCAGGCAGAACAGGCCGCTGACGAAATTGGCCAGCAGCCGCCGGTCGCCGAACGCGAGCTCGATCAGGCCCGCGAGCGCGGGCGAGGTGGTGGCCGCGAGCCGGTCGATCCCCAGGAGCGGCACGATCTGGCTGGAAAGGAAGAAGTAGAAGATGAAGATGAAGACGAGCGGCGGCATGTTGCGCACCAGCTCGACATAGAGGCCGGCGACCAGGCGCGGGAACAGCCGCTTGCTGGTGCGCGCCAGGCCGAAGACGAGCCCGACCAGCGCCGCGAGGATGATCCCGAACAGGGCGAGGCGCAGCGTGGTGATGAACCCCTTGAGCAGCAGCCCCAGCGCCCAGTCGCCGGTCCGGGGATCGATGCGCAGCAGATAGACCCAGACCCCCGACCAGTCCCAGCGGTAGTGCAGCACGGCGTCGACGCGATGGACGACATAGGCGGCGGCGGCCGCGAGGACCGCCAGCACGCCCACGTCGATCCAGCCGAAGCGGGGCTTGGCGGAGCCCGGCGCGCTTCCTGCCACGGCCCCCGCCCGCCCGCGCTCAGTTCTTCGCCACCTTGTCCTTCCAGTCGCGGTTCGAGAACCAGGCGTCGTTGCGTTCCTGCAGCCAGCCGTTCGAGGTGTAGAACAGCACCCAGTTGTCGAGCCAATTGAGCGTGTCCGGGTCGCCCTTGCGCAGCGCGATCGACTCGTCGCCCTTCGTCAGGTTCTCGGCAAAGGGCATGACGGCCACGTCCGGGTTGTCGAGCGCGAGGAACTTCGGCCTGGGCGCGCTCGCCATCCAGCCATGCGCGTTGCCGTTCAGCACTTCCTGCGAGGCCTGGGCGTCGTCGTCGAACTGCCGGAGCGTGGCCTTCGGCATGTTCTTCTGGATCCAGGCGCAGGAGGTGACGCCGCGCCGGCAGGTCAGCGTGACATCCGCCTTGTTGAAGTCGGCGACGGTCTTGAACCCGCCCGCCAGCTTCTTGTTGGCGACGAGCTGCTGGCCGGAATGCGCGTAGGGAATCGAGAAATTGACGGTCAGGTTGCGCTTGGGCGTGATCGACATTCCGGAGATGATGAAGTCGAACTTGCCGGCGATCAGCGCCGGGATGATGCCGTCCCAGGCCGTGGGCA
Organism: Alphaproteobacteria bacterium; assembly: GCA_020846275.1. Lineage (GTDB taxonomy): Bacteria > Pseudomonadota > Alphaproteobacteria > JAEULC01 > JAEULC01 > JAEULC01. The sequence goes on along the minus strand of JADLEG010000176.1, from coordinate 41,386 downwards.
CGAACTCGACCTTGACCTCGAGGTCCTCGGCCATCTTCTTGGCCACGTCGATCTCGAAGCCCATCAGTTCGCCTGATGTGTCGCGCATCGCCCAGGGCACGAAGGTCGACAGCCCTACCCGCATCGTGCCGCGCTTCTTGATCTCCTCCAGCAGGCTCGACGCGCTGAGCTGCTGCTTCACGTCCTGCTGCGCGCGCGCCGGCCCTGCCGCCACGCCGATCGCCGCGACGACGCAAAGCGCCGCCGCCATCAGTCTCATACCCTTCATGTCTCGTTCTCCCCGGTTTGTGGTTGGATGGTCGACGAACTCATCGCGCCGCCGCCAGGCGCCGCTCCAGGACGCCGACGCAGGCGGACAGGCTTACCGTGATCGCCAGGTAGATCGCGGCCACGGTGAACCAGATCTCGAAACTCATGAACGTGTCCGAGATGACGTTGCGCGCCTCGTTGGTCAGGTCGAACACGGCGATCACGCTGACGATCGCCGAATGCTTGACCAGCGAGACCAGCACGCCGGCGAGCGGCGGCAGCATCAGCCGGATCGCCTGGGGCAGCACCACCAGCCGGTAGGCGCGCCCGCGCGTCAGCCCCAGCGCCGCCGCCGCATCCCACTGGCCGCGCCCGATCGACAGGATGCCCGCGCGCATGATCTCGGCCGCGAAGGCGCCCTCGAACGCCGCCAGCGCGACGATGCCGGTCCACAGCCGCGGCAGCCCCAGGATCGGCGCCAGGATGAAATAGAACACGTAGAGCTGGACCAGGAGCGGCGTGTTGCGGATCGCCTCGACATAGAAGATCGCGAGCCAGCGCCCGGAATAAGAGCGCGACAGGCGCAGCATCGCGGTCGCCAGGCCGATCGCGACCGCCAACGCCGTGGCCCACAGGCTGATCTCGACGGTGACGGCCAGGCCCTTGAGCAACGGCCCCCAGATCACCTCGCCGTCGATCACCCGCGCCAGGTAGCGCGGCACGCGGTACCACTGCCAGTTATAGGCCATCGACTGCGCGCCGCGCAGCGGCAGCCACACGACCACGGCGACGAACAGCGCGAATTGCAGCAGGTCGAAGCCCGCGCTGTTCCACCAGCGGGTTCGCGTCGGATGCGCCTGTGCCGCCCTGGAGGCCATGCCCGTCCGATCAAGCCTTGCGGTAGGCGAAGGCCTTGTTGAACCGCCAGTTCAGGTAGTCGCCGCAGGTGATCGGCTCGTAGCGCGCCGTCTCGCCCTGACGGCAGACGATGCGCGGATCGACCAGCGTGTCGTGGTCGGGATCCACCGCGACCGGCATGGAATAGCGCGCGTGGCCGGTGGTGTTGACGACGCGATGCGGGGTCGAGGCGAAGCCGTCATTGGTCCAGCGCGCCAGCAGGTCGCCGACATTGACCACCAGCGTGCCGGGGATGGGATGGGCCGTAACCCATTGCTTCTGCTTGTCGAGCACCTGAAGCCCGCCGGAATCGTCCTGCCAAAGCACGGTCAGCACGCCGAAATCGGTATGGGGCGCGACCCCGAACTGCTCGCGGCCCAAATTGGGCGGCTGCGGCGGGTAGTAGAGCGCGGCCCCGCGGCTGATGTTCTTGCGCCAGCGGCTGACGAAGCTGTCCTCGGGCAAATCCATGCCGAGGGCGAAGCCGCGCAGCAGCGTGCGGCCGCATTCCACCGCCTGGGTGAAGTAGGGATAAAGCGCGTCGCGCAGCTCGGGCATCGCCGCGGGCCAGCGGTTCGGCACCACCATGAGGTTGCCGGCGCGGAAGTCCGGATCGTCCTGGGCGATCTCGAGCCCGTAGATGAAGCTTTCCTTGAGGTCGGCCTTGGCGTCGTCGTACATCTTGGCCTGGCCGACCTTGAGGAAGCCGCGGTGCCAACCCTCGACGCGGACCTGGTCCTTGGTTTCCGCCGGCAGGGCGAAGAAGCGCTTGGCGCCGTCGAGCGCGCGATCGATCACGGGTTGCGCGACGTTGTGGTTCTTGACGTAGAAGAACCCGACCTCGGTTGCCGCGCGGCGGAACTCGGCCGCGACGCGCCGGCGCTGGTCGATGCCGCCCGCGATCAGCGGCGCCATGTCGATCACCGGTATGGCGCTGACATCGATCGCCCGTGCCGTGGCGTAGTTCATGCCGTTTGCCCCTCTTCCAAACACTAGCATGGGCGCGCGGGCCCCCAGAAGACAAGCGCGACCGCACGCGATCGGGACTTGGCGGGACCCCTTTGGGCGTCGATAGTGACGCGCCATGGCATTACCGCCGGGCGATACGCGAGGCAGCGTGACCGCAGTTCAGGCGCCGAGAACGGTTCGCGGGTGGAAGTCCGGCGCCGCCGGGCTGCGCCAGGCGCGCGTGGCGAGCGGCGCGGTGCTGTTCAGCTATGTCGCGCTGCATCTGCTGAACCACAGCCTGGGCCTGGTGTCGCTGCAGGCCGCGGCCGATGCGCTGCTGTGGCTGCGGGCGTTCTGGCGCAGCGTGCCGGGGACGGTCGCGCTCTACGGGGCGCTGCTGGTTCATGGCTCGCTGGCGCTATGGGCGATCTACCAGCGCCGGCGCCTGCGGATGCCGCCGGCGGAATGGGCGCGGCTGATCCTGGGCCTGGCCATCGTGCCGCTGATGGCGCTGCACGTCACGGCGATGCGCCTGGGGCCGGCTTTGTTCGGCGTCGGCTCGGGCTACGTCTCGGTGCTGCTGGCAAGCTGGGTGGCCGATCCCTGGATCGGACTGCGCCAGGGCATCGGCCTGCTGGCCGCCTGGACCCACGGTTGCCTGGGCCTGCACCTGATCTGGCGGCTGAAGCCGTGGTACCCGCGCTGGTCGCGCCTGCTGTTCGCCCTGGCGCTGCTGCTGCCGGTGCTGGCGCTGCTGGGCTTCGTCGATGCCGGGCGCGAGGTCGAGCGGCTGATGGCCGACCCCGACTGGCTGAAGAGCCTGGCCACGCGCATGCGGTTTCCCGACCAGCAGCAGGTCGCGGCGATCTATCGCATCGCCGACGGGATCATGTGGGGCTTCGCGGCGCTGGTTGCCGGCGCCTACCTGGCGCGCGCCGGGCGCAGCGCGCTGCTGCGCCGCAAGGGCTTCGTGCGCGTGACCTTTCCCGACCGCCGCGTGATCGAGATCGCGCCCGGCGCCAGCATCCTGGACGCCAGCCGCCAGGGCAACATTCCGCATGCCGAGGTGTGCGGCGGGCGCGGGCGCTGCTCGACCTGCCGCGTCAGGGTGAGCCGCGGGCTCGACAGCCTGCCGCCGCCCAGCGACGCCGAGCGACGGGTGTTGGAGCGCATCTCGGCCGCGCCCAACGTGCGGCTGGCCTGCCAGACGCGCCCGGCATCGGACGTGACCGTCATGCCGCTGCTGCCGCCCAGCGCGACCGCGCGCGACGGCTTGGCGCAGCCCGCGCACATGCCGGGTCAGGAGCGCGAGATCGCCATCCTGTTCGCCGACCTGCGCGCCTTCACGCAGCTGTCCGAGCATAAACTGCCCTATGACGTGGTGTTCCTGCTGAACCGCTATTTCAGCGCGATGGGCGGTGCGGTCGAAAAGTCCGGCGGCCGCGTGGACAAGTTCATCGGCGACGGCGTCATGGCGCTGTTCGGCGTCGGCACCGCGCCGGCCGAGGCGTGCCGCCAGGCGCTCGCCGCCGCGCGCGCGATGGCCGAGCAGCTCGACGCCCTGAACCAGACCCTGGCGCAGGATCTGGACGAGCCGCTGCGCATCGGCATCGGCCTGCATGTCGGGCCGGCGATCGTGGGCGAGATGGGCTATGGCAGCGCGGTGGGCGTGACCGCGATCGGCGACGCGGTCAACACGGCCAGCCGGCTCGAGGGGCTGACCAAGGAATACGGCGCGCAGCTCGTGCTGTCGGAGGCCGTGGCGGAACGCGCCGGCGCCGACCTCGCCCGCTTCGAGCGCCAGGAGATCGCGGTGCGCGGACGCCAGGAGATGCTGGCGATCCGCGTGGTGCGCGAGGCGAAGGAATTGCCGACGGCGTGAGGGGCGGCGGCTCTCACCCTTCGAGACGGCGCTTCGCGTCTCCTCAAGGTGACGCGATCTATTTGGCAGCCCAACAGACGCGTCATCCTGAGGAGCGAGCGCAGCAAGCGTCTCGAAGGACGAGAAGCGCCGTCAGCTGATCCCCTTCGCCTTCTTGTAGGCGGCGACCGCCTTTTCCAGGTCCTTGCGCTCGTCGCAGCTGCCGCAGAGCGCGGAGAGCTTCTTCAGGTGCTCTTCCGCCTTCGGCAGGTTGTCGGTCTGCAGATAGAGCTCGCCGACATACTCGTGCGCGCCCTTGTGCTTGGGGTCGATGTCGAGCGCGCGCGTGTAGGACTTCAGCGCATCGTCGTACTTGCCGGTCTTGCGCTGGCTGTAGCCCAGATAGTTCCAGGCGTCGGCCTTGGCCGGCTCCTTCTGCACCACCTTCTGCAGCAGCTCGATGGCGTCCTTGTACTTCTCGGACTTCACCGCCTTGACCGCCTTCTCGTAGTCGCCCTCGTTCTTGACCGGCTCGACGATGCTGCCCGCGGCAAGGCTGGGCGCTGCCGGCGCGGCCCATGCGATCGCGCCCGCGGCGGCGAGGGCGAGGGCATACTTCCAATAGGGCGACATGCGGTACCTCCTGGGTGATGGCGCGGGGGAACAATACGATAGGACCCCGATACGCGCCCGGATATTCCCGGGATCATCGCGTCAGCCGGCCAGCGCCTGCTTGATCGCGGCGGCCAATCCCTTGGACTCCGGCGTCACCGCGGACGGCCAGGCGCCCGCGATCGCCCCGTCCGGCCCGATCAAATACTTGTGAAAGTTCCAGCGCGGGGTTCCGGCCTCGCCCAGTTCCTCGGCGATCCAGCGATAGAACGGATGCGCGTTGCCGCCGATCACCGTCTGCTTGGCGGTCATCGGGAAATCGACCATGAACCGCACCGCGCAGAACCGCCCGATCGCGGCCTCGTCGCCCGGCTCCTGGCTGCCGAAATCGTTCGACGGCACGCCCAGCACGACCAACCCCTCGGCGCCGTGTTGCTGCCACAGCTTCTGCAGCCCCGCGTATTGCGGCGTGTAGCCGCATTCCGACGCGGTGTTCACCACCAGGACCGCCTTGCCGGCATAGGCCTTGAGCGGCAGGGGCGATCCGTCGAGCGCGGTAAAGGTGAAATCATGCGCGGTCGTCATGCCTCGCCTCCTTCTTCTAGCGCCAGCGCAGCAGGCGGCGTTCGAGCCGGCCCAGCACGAAGGCGATCACGAGCCCCAGCGCCGACAGCACCACCACGCCGGCAAGCAGCTGGTCGGTGCGCATCAGGTTGCCGGAGAACAGCACCAGCGCGCCGATGCCGTACTGGGCGTTGATCATCTCCGCCGCCACGACGAGGATCAAGGCGATCGAGGCCGAGATGCGGAATCCCGAAAGGATGCCCGGCAGCGCACCCGGCAGCACCACCTTGCGCACGATGTCGGCGAAGGGCAGGCCGAAGCTCTGCGCCATGCGGATCAGGCTGCGCGGCACGTTGTCGACCGCGCCGAACGCCGCCACCGCCGTGGGAAAGAACACGCCCAGCGCGATGGTCGCGACCTTGGACGGCTCGCCGATGCCGAACCAAAGGATGAACAGCGGCAGCAGCGCGATCTTGGGGATCGGGAACAGCGCCGAGACCAGCGGCACGCCGACCGAGCGGGCCAGGCCGAACAGGCCGATCGCGACGCCGAGCGCCAGGCCGCCGGCCGTGCCGAGCAGCCAGCCGATCGCGATGCGCCGGAGCGAGGCCGCGATGTGCAGCCACAACTCGCCGGAGGCCGCCAGCGCGTAGAGCGCGCGGCCGATCTCGATCGGGCTCGGAAGAAAGAGCGGATTGGCGATCCGCCAGGACACCGCCGCCTGCCACAGCGCGATCAGCACCGCGAAGGCGATGACGGCGGGCCCGCGCGTGATGCGGGGCGCGAAGCCGCCGCCGCGGAACGGGACCTTGCGGTCCGCGTCGCTTTGCGCTTCGGCCCTAGGCGGCTTCATGGGCCACGATCTCGCGATCCGCCGACGCCGCCTCGTCGCGGATCAGGCGCCACAGGCGGTCGCGCAATCCGGCGAGCGTCGCCACGCCGCGCTGCGGGCGGGACACGTCCACGGCGACGATTTCGCGGATGCGCCCGGGCCGGCGCGACAGCACGACGATGCGGTCGGCCAGGCGCAACGCCTCGTCGAGGTTGTGGGTGACGTAGACCGCCGTGACGCGCCGGAGCGCCCATAGCCGCTCGAAATCCTCCAGCAGCAGGTCGCGGGTCTGCGCGTCGAGCGCCGAGAGCGGCTCGTCCAGCAGCAGCACGGCCGGACGCGCCGCGAGCGCGCGGGCGATGCCGACGCGCTGGCGCATGCCGCCCGAGAGCTGCTTCGGCAGGGCCGAGCGGAACTCGCTGAGCCCTGTGAGCGACAGCACCTCGTCGACGGCCGCGCCGCGCTCGCCCGCGTCCAGCACATGATGTTCGAGCGCCAGCGACACGTTGCCTTCGACCGTGCGCCAGGGCAGCAGCGCGAAGTCCTGGAACACGTAGGTGAAGGGATTGAGCGTGCCCGCGGGCGGATCGCCCTTGAGGCGGACCGCGCCCCGCGTGGGCTGCAGCATGCCGCCGAGGATGCCGAGCAGGGTCGACTTGCCGCAGCCCGAGGGACCGATCAGCGCCAGCACCTCGCCGTCGCGCACCGCAAGCTCGATGCCGTCGAGAACCGCGAGCCCGTCATAGGCATGGCCGACGCCGTCGACGACGAGTTCCATCCGCGCCGCCGCGGATCAGTTCGGCACGTCGAGATGGCCCTTGACGAAGCTGAGGTCGACGATCGCCTTGGCGTCGACCGTCTTGTCGACCATGTTCTGCGCCTGGTACCAGCGCACCTGATCGTAGAGATCGCGCACCAGGAGCCGCCCCTGCGGGTCGATGTAGGGCAGGCTGACCTTGATCACCGCGGGCTCGGCCTTGGTGTATTTCTGGATGATCGCGATCAGCGCGTCGGCGTTCGGCCCGAACACGCGCTTGCCCTGGGCGTCGCGTTTCTGGAACTCGGCGTCGTACTCCGACGCGGCCGCCACCCAGGCGCGCACGAAGCGCTCGACCACCGGGCGGCGCTCGGCGATCATCTTCGGGCTGGTGAAGACGGCGCCGAGCTGCCAGGGCGTCTCCTCATGCACCCAGCCGATCACCTTGGCCTCCCCCTTGGCCTGCAGGTCGTTGGCGTACTGCGCCGGCAGCAGGGTCGCGTCGACCTGGCCGCTCTTCACCGCCGCGATCATGTTGGGCACGGTCTGCAGCGGCGCCAGCTTCACCTGGTCCATCGCGAAGCCGCGCCTCTCGGCCAGCTTGCCCAGCATGTAGTGATGGCTGGAGCCGATGGTGGAGATGCCGAAATTGCGGCCCGGCAATTTGTCGAGCCCGGTCAGGCCCGCGGCATAAGCCTGGTTCGACGCGACATAGGCGTTGAACTCCCAGCCTCTCTCCTCGCGGGACTGCGCGCAGACGATGGTGATCGTGCCCTTGCCCGCGAGGTTGAAATAGCCGGCGGTCAGGCCGGTCGTGCCGAAATCCGCGTCGCCCGAGGTGACCGCGACCGCCACCGGCTGGGCCGCGGTGAAGAACTTGATCTCGACCTCCAGGCCTTCCTTGGCGAAATGGCCGCGGTCCTGGGCGATGAACAGCGGCGCGGAGGACACGAAGGTCAGCGCCGAGACGCTGACCTTGTCGGCGGCCGGCGCGGGTCCGGCGCCCAGCGCCACGCCGGCCAGTGCTCCGATACACCACGCGCCCAGCCATCGGCTGACCACCATCGTCTCCTCCCCTTGGAATGCAGGTTTGGCGCGACCCTATCGGCGGGCCGGGTGCGCGTCAACGCGCCGCCGGCTATGCCGCGCGTTCCAGCGCCGCCAGTTCGAGCGGTTCGGCCTTGCCGCGCAGGGCCACCGGGCCCAGCGGCCGGCTCTGCCAGCCCTTGGGCAGGTGCTGGGGATCGATCGCGACGGTTGTCGCGATGACCTGATGGCCCGTATCGCGCGCCGCGTCGACCAGGCGGGCGGCAGTGTTGACCCCGTCCCCGACCATCGCGATCTCCTGGCGCTGGTCGCCCATCTCGCCGGTCACGACGTCGCCCACGTGCAGGCCCGCGCGCAGGCGGACCGCGTTGCCGTAGGTCTTCTCGTACTCACTCGCGCGGCGGTCCAGGCGGTCGACGATCGCGGCGACGCAGGCGGCAGGACGCGGATCGACCACGTCGCCGCTGGCCGTCCAGGTGATGATGGCTTCGTCGCCCACGTATTTGTGCAGCTCGCCGCCATATTCCGTCACCGGACCGGCGATGTCGTACATCACGCTGTTGAGGAGCGCGTGGAACCGCGCCGCCCCGATGCGCTCGGCGATCGCGGTCGAGCCGACCACGTCGAGGAACAACAGGCTGCGCCGCTCGGGCCGCGGCCGGTTGTAGCGGCCCAGCACGAAATGGGCGATCACGCCGGGCCCCGCGAGGCGGCGCACCAGCATGAAGAAGTTGGCGGCGACGCTGAAGGCGAGCGAGAAGGCGATCGACCAGAAAAACGGCGCGTCGGCCACGAACAGATTGGCGGGTCCGCTGACCAGGAGCCGCCCGGCGGCATAGGCGCCCATCGCGACCGTCCCGTAGACCGCGACGCGCAGCGCCAGAAGCCCCGCGAAGGGCAGGCGGCGGAGCGCGCGCCCGGCCGGACCGCCCATCAGAAAGAGCTCGAAGCAGGCGAGCGACGTGGCGGTCAGGAAACCGATCGCGATGCCGTCGACCAGGCCGATCAGGCTGTAGGAGGTAAGGAGGAAGCCGAACGCGCCGCCGATCGTCATGGCGACGACCGCGTGATTGCGGATCAGCCGAAGGTTGCGCCGCGCGCGCTGCGAGAGGGCCATGGCGCCACTATAGACCGGCGCCGGGCAGGGCTGCCAACTGCGGCTATTCCTCGGACAGCGCGTAGCCGGCGGAGCGCACGGTGCGGATCGCGTCACCCTCGCCGTTCACGTTCAGGGCCTGGCGCAGGCGGCGGATATGCACGTCGACGGTGCGCAGTTCCACCTCGACGTCGCGGCCCCACACCGCGTCGAGTAGCTGCTCGCGGCTGAACACGCGGCCGGGATGCTCGAGGAAATGGCGCAGCAGGCGGAATTCGGTCGGGCCGAGATGCACGTCGCGGCCGTTGCGGCGCACGCGGTGCGCGGCCAGGTCCATGGTGAGGCCCGCGTGGCGCAGCGTGGCGTCGCTGAGCGCCGGCCGTGCGCGGCGCAGCACGGCGCGCACCCGGGCCACCAGCTCCTGCGGCGAGAACGGCTTGGTCACGTAGTCGTCGGCGCCGGTGTTGAGGCCGCGGATCTTGTCGGACTCCTCGCCGCGGGCGGTCACGATGATGATCGGGATGTCGCGCGTGCCGGCGCCGCGGCGGAGCTGGCGGCACAGATCGATCCCCGAGAGATGCGGCAGCATCCAGTCGAGCAGGATCAGGTCGGGCTTGTTCTCGGAGACCGACAGCATCGCCTCCTCGCCGTCATTGGCCTCGGCGACCCGGAAGCCCTCGCGCTCGAGGTTGTAGCGAAGCATCGCGGTCAGCGCCGCCTCGTCCTCGACGATCAGGATATTGGGCTTTAGCGTCATCAAGCGCGCGCCCCGCCGCCGCCGGCCGCGGCGCCGGTCTCCTCCGGCGGCTCGACGACTTCGTAGCTCGAGGTATCGCCTTTGGGCCGCGCCATCGTCGGGCGCTGACCCATGACCAGGAAGTGGACCGTCTCGGCGATGTTCGTCGCGTGGTCGCCGATGCGCTCGATGTTCTTGGCGATGAACAGCAGGTGCGCGCAAGGGCTGATGCTGCGCGGGTCTTCCATCATGTAGGTCAAGAGCTCGCGGAACAGGCTGGAGGTCAGGTCGTCCAAGTCGTCGTCGCGCTGCCAGACCGCGATCGCCTTCTTGGGATCGTGCTCGAGATAGGCGTCGATCACGTCCTTGATCGCCTGCTGGGCCAATTTGCCCATGCGCGGAACCGCCGCCACGGGGCGGACCGGCGCGGACTGGTTGAGCGCGATCGCCCGCTTGGCGATGTTCGCGGCCAGGTCGCCGATCCGCTCGATGTCGCTGGCGATCTTGATCGCCGCCATGATGTCGCGCAGGTCGCGCGCGACCGGCTGGCGCAGCGCCAGCAGCCGCATGGTCTGGCTCTGGACCGCCTCCTCGAGCTGGTCGATCGCGCTGTCGTTGCGCACGACGCGGCCAGCCAGTTCGCTGTCGCGCCGGGCGACCGCCTGGATCGCCTGGTCGAGCTGCGATTCCGCCGTCCCGCCCATTTCGGCGATGGCGTTGGTCAGGCGCTTCAGTTCCTCGTCGTAGGACTTGACGATGTGCTGCGCGGTCATGGACGTCTTGCCTCCCGCCTCAGCCGAACCGGCCGGTGATGTAGTCTTCGGTCTTCTGGACCCTGGGTTTGGTGGTCATCATGGCGGTGTCGCCGAATTCGATCAATTCGCCCAGCAGCATGAACGCCGTGTAGTCGGAGATGCGCGCCGCCTGCTGCATATTATGGGTCACGATCACGATCGTATACTCCGTCTTGAGCTCCTCGATCGTCTCCTCGATCTTGGCCGTCGAGATCGGGTCCAGCGCCGAGCAGGGCTCGTCCAGCAGGATGACCTCGGGCTTGATCGCCACGGTGCGCGCGATGCACAGCCGCTGCTGCTGCCCGCCGGACAGGCTGAGGCCGCTGGCCTGGAGCTTGTCCTTGACCTCGGTCCACAGGGCGGCCTGGGTCAGCGCCGCCTCGATCCGCGAATCCATCTCGGCGCGCGGCAGGCGCTCGTAGAGGCGGATGCCGAAGGCGATGTTCTCGTAGATCGTCATCGGGAAGGGGGTCGGCTTCTGGAACACCATGCCCAGCTTGGAGCGCAGCAGGTTGAGGTCCTGCTTCTGATCCAGGATGTTCTCGCCGTCGACCAGGATCTCGCCTTCGGCGCGCTGGTTCGGATACATGTCGTAGATGCGGTTCAGCGCGCGCAGCAGGGTCGACTTGCCGCAGCCCGACGGGCCGATGAACGCCGTCACGTGGTTCTTGTACAGCGGCATCGTCACGTCCTTCAGCGCCCGGCTCTGGCCGTAGTAGAAGTTGACGCCGCGGATATCGACCTTGATCGGTGCATTTGTCGCCTTGGTCTGCGCTACAGCCGCGTCCATCACGAGCCTCTCTTCATGTTCAACGCGCGCGCCGCGATGCTCAGCAGCAGCACGGCCGCGGTGATCAGCAGCGCGCCTGCCCACGCCAGGTCGCGCCAGTCCGCGTAGGGGCTGATCGCGAACTGGAAGATGATGACCGGCAGGCTGGCCATCGGCGCGTTGAGGTTGGTGCTCCAGAACTGATTGTTGAGGGCGGTGAACAGCAGCGGCGCCGTCTCGCCCGAGATGCGCGCCACCGCCAGCAGCACGCCGGTGATGATGCCGGCCTTGGCCGCGCGGTAGGCGACATGCGAGATCATGTGCCAACGCGGCGCGCCCAAGGCCGTAGTGGCCTCGCGGATCGGGTCGGGCACCAGGAGCAGCATGTCCTCGGTCGTGCGCACGACCACCGGGATGACGATGATCGCCAGCGCCACGCCCCCGGCCAGGCCCGAGAAATGGCCCATCGGCGCCACCATGATCTCGTAGACGAACAGGCCGACGACGATCGACGGCGCGCTGAGCAGGATGTCGTTGACGAACCGCACCACGTGGGTGATTTGGCTGTAGCGGCCGTATTCGGCCATGTAGGTGCCGGCGAGCATGCCGACCGGGGTGCCGACCAGGACGCCGAGCAGCGTCATGACCAGGCTGCCGGCGATGGCGTTGAGCAGGCCGCCGTCCGAGCCGGGCGGCGGCGTCATCGCGGTGAGGACGCGCGGGTTCAGCGCCCCGAAGCCCTGGACGACCAGCGTGACCAGGATCGCCGCCAGGAAGCCCAGCCCCACCAGCGTGGACGCGCCGGCCAGCGCCATGAAGATGCTGTTGCGCCGGCGGCGTCCGGCGTAGAGCGGCGACATGCGCGCGGCGCTCATTTGCCCGCCTTGCGCGCGACCCGCGCCAGCATCACCCGCGCGATCGCCAGCACGATGAAGGTGATCACGAACAGCAGCAGGCCGAGCGCGATCAGCGCGGAGGTGTAGAGATCGCCGACCGCCTCGGTGAACTCGTTGGCGATGGTGGCCGAGATCGTCGTGCCCGGGGCCAAGAGCGAGGCGTTGATCTTGTGCGCGTTGCCGATGACGAAGGTGACGGCCATGGTTTCGCCCAATGCCCGGCCGAGCGCCAGCATGCAGCCGCCGGTGACGCCGACGCGGGTGTAGGGGATCACCACCTTGCGGATCACCTCGCGCGTGGTGCAGCCCAGGCCGAACGCGGCCTCTTTCAGCATCGGCGGCACCTGTTCGAACACGTCGCGGGTGATCGAGGTGATGAACGGCAGGATCATGATCGCCAGCACGATCGACGCGGTCAGCACGCCGATGCCGTAGGGCGGGCCGGCGAACAGCGAGGACAGCAGCGGCACGTTGCCGAACAGGTCGATAAGGAAGGGCTGGATGGTCCGCTGCAGCAGCGGCGCCAGCACGAACAGGCCCCAGATGCCGTAGATGATGCTGGGGATGCCGGCCAGGAGCTCGATCGCGATGCCCACCGGCCGGCGCAGCAGCGGCGGGCAGATCTCCGTCAGGAAGATCGCCACGCCGATCCCGATCGGCACGGCAAACAGCATCGCGATCGCCGAGGTGATGATGGTGCCGAAGATCGGCGCCAGCGCGCCGAACTTCTCGGTGACAGGGTTCCAGCTCTGCGACACCAGGAAGGAGAAGCCGAAATGCGACAGGGCGGGCCAGGCGCCGATCACCAGCGCCAGGATCACGCCCATCAGCACGCCAAGCACCGCCAGGGCCGCGGCGCGGGTCAGCCCGTGGAAGAACGCGTCGGTGCGCGCCAGCCGGCGCAGCGACGAGCCTCTTGCGGTGGCGGACACCGGATGTTCCTGGACCAAGGTCAGTTCGGCCATGGTGAGATCGCCGGTGTGGAAATCATCGAGCGCAGCGGGGCGGGGGAAGCCGAAGGCGCCGGCACCCCTCGCCCCTTCTCCGGGATTGGAACAATCGCCGCTACATCATGCTCGCGTGGATCGGCTTGCCGTCCTTGCCCTTGATTTGGTCGGCCCAGGTCTTGCCGATCAGCTTGACCACCGAGTCAGGCATCGGCACGTAGTCGAGCTCCTCGGCCATCTTGTCGCCCTTGGCGTAGGCCCAGTCGAAGAACCTGAGCGCCTCGGCCGCGGCGGCGGGATCCTGGGGCTGCTTGTGCATCAGGATGAAGGTCGCGCCCGCGATCGGCCAGGCATCGGCGCCCTTCTCGTTGGTCAGGATCACGTAGAAGCCCTGGGACTTGGCCCAGTCGGCACCCGCCGCCGACGCCTGGAAGGCCTTGGCCGTCGGCTCGACCGCCTTGCCGTCGAGATTGACGAGGCGCGTGTGGGTCATCTTGTTCTGCTTGGCATAGGCGTATTCGACGTAGCCGATCGAGCCGCCGGTCTGGCCGACATTGCCGGCAACGCCTTCGTTGCCCTTGGCCCCGATGCCGACCGGCCATTCGACCGCCGTCGCCGCGCCGACCTTGTCCTTCCAGGCCGGGCTCACCTTCGACAGGTAGTCGGTGAAGATGAAGGTCGTGCCCGATCCGTCGGAGCGATGCACCACCGCGATCGCCTGGCCCGGCAGCTTGGCGTTGGGATTGAGCTTCTTGATCGCCGCGTCGTCCCACTTCGTGACCTTGCCGAGGAAAATGTCGCCCAGGGTCGCGCCGTCGAGCACCAGTTCGCCGGGCTTGAGGCCGGGCACGTTCACGACCGGAACCACCCCGCCCATGACGGTGGGGAACTGGATCAGGCCCGACTTGTCCAGCTCGTCCGGCTTCAGCGGCATGTCCGAGGCGCCGAAGGTCACGGTCTTGGCCTGGATCTGCTTGATCCCGCCGCCCGAGCCGATCGACTGGTAGTTCAGCCCGTTGCCGGTCTCCTTCTTGTAGGCGTCGGCCCACTTGGCATAGATCGGGTAGGGGAAGGTGGCGCCGGCCCCGGAAATGTCGGCGGCCGCAACGGCCGTCGCGAAGCCCGCGGCCGCGGCCGCGACCGCGGCGGACCTGAGGGCGATCATGGACAGCTTCATCGGATCTCTCCCGCACTAGGGTGATGGACGGTGCCCGCGTGCGTCGCCGCCTCTTGCAAGGACGGCCTGGGCGGGTTGCACGGGCCCCATAGGCGCTGAGATGCGTTTAGCGCGCATCTCAGTTTTTTGACTGTTTTGCGACAACGCCCGTCAGGGCAGGGCGGGGTTCTTGGCGGGGTTCGTCGCGGCGGGGATTTGCCTTGCGATCGCAGGCAGATAGATCGTGAAGACGCTGCCCTCGCCGACCTCGCTCTCGATCGTCAATTGGCCGCGATGGCGGCTGACGATGTGCTTGACGATGGCGAGACCGAGCCCGGTTCCGCCGAGCTGGCGCGAGCGGGCGGCGTCGATCCGGTAGAACCGCTCGGTCAGGCGCGGCAGGTGCCGGCGCTCGATGCCTTCGCCGCGGTCGATCACGGCGATGGCGACGGCGCCGGCCAGGCCGCCGACAAGGCTGGGCGAGCTCTGCGCGTGCCAGACGCGCAGCGTCACGGGCGTGCCGGCCCGCGCGTACTTGATCGCGTTCACGATCAGGTTCTGGAACACCTGGGCAAGCTGGTCCTCGTCGCCGATGGCGCCGGGCAGGCCGGGCGCGATCTCCAGCACCAGCTGCATCTGGCGCTCCTGCGCCTGGGGCTTCAGCGCATCGATCACGCCGCGCAGCATCTCGGCCAGGTCGACCTCGCCGGTGGGCGGCGAGTGCTCGAACAGCTCGATCCGCGACAGCGACAGCAGGTCGTTGACCAGCCGGGCCATGCGCTGGGCTTGGTCGTGCATGATGGCGAGGAATCGCTCGCGCGCGGATTCGTCGTCCTTGGCCGGGCCGCGCAAGGTCTCGACGAAGCCGAGCAGCGTCGCCAGCGGCGTGCGCAGTTCATGGCTGGCGTTGGCCACGAAGTCCGCGCGCATCTGCTCGGCCCGGCGCGCCATGGTCGTCTCGTTGAGCGTCAGGATCGCGGCGATCTCGGGCAATTCGGCCGTCGAGCGGCCGACATGGGCGGCGAAATGGCGCTCGACCGGCACCGCCAGGGAGAATTCCAGGTCGCGCGCGGCCTCGCCGGCGAGCACCGCGTCGACCGCCTGCACCAGGGCGGGATGGCGCAGCGACGCGGTCAGGTCGCGCCCGACGCCGCCCGTCCCCACCAGCTCGCCGGCCGCACGGTTGAGGCGGATGACGCGCCGCTCGGCGTCCAGCAGCAAGAGCGGGATCGGCAGTCCCTGCAGGATGGCCTCGGCCGCGCGCCGCCCGGCGACCCGGCCGCGCAGCACCCGGCTCAGCTGGTCGAGCGCCGGCGCCGCGCCGACCAGCCGCGCGATCGGGCCGAAGCGGACCGGCGTGGCGGCGGCGCTGTCCGGGCCCTGCAGCATGCGGCTCAGCGCCAGCGCCTCGCGCTGGATCAGCAGTCCGAGTACCCCGGCCGCGACCAGCACGCCGAGCAGGCCAAGCGCCAAGCCCTGCGAGCCCAGCGCGCCAAAGCCCCACAGGCCGATCACGCCCAGCGCGCCGGGCAAGGCGAGAAGAATGCCCAGCGCGATCACGCGCAGGAGCGGGAGCGGCGTCGACATCGCTTTGAGAGAAATCCCGCCGCAGGCCGTCGTCAAGAACGGATGCGCCTGGCCCTCAGGCGATCTTCAGCACCGGCTCGCCCAAGGCGTCGCCGAGCGGCGTGACGCCCAGCCCCGGCGCGAGGGACGCGGCCATCTGCCCGTCCTTGCGCTTGGGCGCGCCGATCGCGATCGGCTTGGTCACGTAGCTGTTGAAATCGGTCGCGGCGAACAGGAACTCCGGCGGGGTGGAATGCGCGAGGTGCGCGATCGCCGCCGTCACGATGTCGCCGCCCCAGGTATCCTCGACGATCATCGCCAGGCCCAGCGACACGCAGAGGTCGCGGATCTGCCTGGCGCGCGTCAGCCCGCCGACCTTGGATATCTTGAGGTTGATCACGTCGGCCGCGCGGTCCTGCGCCGCCTTCAGCACCATCGCCTGGCTGTCGATCACCTCGTCGAGGATGAAGGGCCGCGCCGTGCGCTCGCGGATCGCGCGGCACTCCTCGTAGCTCATGCAAGGCTGCTCGATATAGACGTCGACGTCCTTCACCGCGTCGACCACGCGGGCGGCCTGGTGCATCAGCCAGCCGGTGTTGGCGTCGGCCACCAGTACGTTGCCGGGCTTCAGCTTCTCGGCGCAGGCCTTGATGCGCTCGATGTCGGTGTCGGGGTCGCCGCCGACCTTGAGCTGGAACTTGGTGTAGCCCTCCTGGCGGTAGTCGCCGACCTTGTTCGCCATCTGCTTCGGTCCTTCCTGCGAGATGGCGCGGTAGAGCTTGAAGCTCTCGCCGTAGCGCCCGCCCAGGAGCTGCGCCACCGGCAGGCCCGCGAGCTTGCCGAGGATGTCCCAGCACGCCATGTCGAGCGCCGACTTGACGTAAGGATGCCCGCGCATCGCCTGGTCCATGCGCAGGTTGAGCGCCATCAGCCCCGTGGGGTCCTGGCCGATCAGCGCCGGCGCCAGCTCCTTGATGCCGGCGCGCGCGCCCGCGGCGTAGGCCGGCAGGTAGGCCGGCCCAAGCGGGCAGATCTCGCCATAGCCGGTGACGCCGACGTTGGTTTCGACGGCCACCACCGTCGAATCGAACACCGTCACCTGGTTGCCGCCCGACCACTTGTAGCTGCCCTCGTGCAGCGGCAACTCGACCCGCCAGGCGGTGATCGAGGTGATGCGCGGATCGGGTTTGACGGCGGCGGTCATGGGCTGCGTCTCCTGCTGAAGCGAGGCGGGGTCGAATGGAACCGCGAATGAACAAGGTCGGTCAGGTCAGGCGGTGCGGCGCAGCTTGCCGCGGCCAGGACGTTCGTCGCCCTTGCGGACGGGCCGGCCCACACCAGCGCGCGACAGGACCGCGAGCGCCTTCGCCGGGTCGCTGCGCGACGCGCGCTCGCGCCAATAGCGCTCGGTCCTGATCGCGGAGAGCTTCTCTGCGACGGCGACATTGATCAACTGGTTCAACGCCACACCCTCTGCCTCGGCAGCGCGGCGCGCCTCTTCCAGCAGCGACGGTTGCAAGCGAAGGGCGAAATTGCTGTTCCGCATCTCAAGCCTCCAGTCTCGCCAGCGCCGCCGCCGGCAGAACCACGTCAATCCCGAACTGTCGCGCGCCGGCGGTGAAATGCCGCCGATTGAACGTAACCAGCATGCCGGCGCCGCCATTGACCGCCGCCTCGAGTACCATGTCGTCCGCCGGATCGGGCAAAAGCGAACACCACTGAAACCATATATCGGTCTTGTCCGCCACGCTCACGAGGGCATCGAGTATCGTCACCACATCCTCGACACCGATCGCTGCGACGCGCAGATGCTCGGGGGCGCGTCAACACCGCTTCATACTCCACGACCAGCGGAACCGACAGCACCAGCTTCCAGCGGCGCCGCAGAACGCCAACCAGCAGCGACCGCGACGCGCCGGCATCGCTGCGGACCGCAAGACTGCATGCCGGTCGCGGCAAGCGCATCTTCACTCCACCCTGAACAGCATCAACAAAGTCCGCTGCGCGCGGCGGAAATTGTCGTCGGAGACGATCCACAGCAGGTCGGCGCCGTCGGGCCCGCGGGTGATCGCGATGCCCTCCATGTTGTCGACGCTCAGCGGCGCCTCCCATTCCGCCAGCGTCTCGCCGACGAGCTTGCCGCCCGGCACGACGCGCGCAACGGGCACGCGCACCACGCGCGCGCCGAGCGACGTGAACAGGCCGAACCTGCGCTCCAGCACGACGAGGTCGCCCGAGGGCAGCACGGCGGCGTCGGTCGGCAGGCCCTCGCCCTGGAGCGGATAGGAAAGCGCGTGCCAGGTTCCGTCAACGCGCAGCCAGGCCTTGAGGTCGCTCGCGGCGTTGCGCGCCTGCTCGCTGATCATGAGCAGGCGACCGTCGGGCCTATCGGCGGTGGCGGGCCAGGCGGCGAGCGTCTCGATGCCGCCATTGTCGGGCTGGCCGGCAACATCGGGCGGAACTTGGATCGGCACGCCAGGGCCGCCGACCGTCTTGTAGCGCAGGACGCGGTGCGTCCGCTCGAAGCTGACCAGCAGGTCGCCCGACGCGTCGCGGCGCACCGATTCCGCGTCGGTCAGCACCTTGCCGATCAGCGGCCGGCCGCGCTCGTCGTTGAGCGATTGCAGGTCGCCGTCCCGCGCATCGACCAGATGTCCGCGCGCGTCGAGCACCGGCCGGAAGGTGAACCAGTAGCCGACATCGGTGATGCCGAGCAGGCGCCCGTCCGGCAGGGTCTCCAGCCCAGACACGCCGCCGAAGCGCGAATCGCGGCTGACCAGGTGCAGGCCGCCGAGATATTCCAGCCGGCCGATGCGCGTGGTCTCGGGGTGGCCGGGCAACAGCTCGATCGGCGTGGCGGCGAGCGGGATCGGGTCGGATGCGGCGGGCAGCGCGGATGCGACGGCCAGCGCCAGCGCGGCGATCCATCGGCGCGCGCGAGTCATGATTGGCGATCGGCCAGCAGTGCCTTCAGCCGGTAGAGCGCCTCCAGCGCCTCGCGCGGGCTGAGTTCGTCGGGATTGACGCCGGCCAGGGCCGCTTCGACCGCGCTCGGAGCGGCGGCGCGGGTTTCCTCCAGCGCGCCCCTTGCCGGCTTCACGGCAGCGGCAAACAGCGGCAGGTCGGTCGCCAGATCGGCGATCGCGCCCCCCTGCTCGCCGGCCTCGAGCTTCGCCAGCACTTCTTCCGCGCGCGCCACGGCCGCGGCGGGCAGGCCGGCGAGGCGCGCGACGTGGATGCCGTAGGAGCGGTCGGCCGCGCCGGGCGCCACCTCGTGCAGGAAGATCACGTCGCCCTGCCATTCCTTGACCCGCATCGTGTAGGACGCGAGTTCGCCGAGCCTTCCGGTCAGCGCCACCAGTTCGTGGTAGTGCGTGGCGAACAGCGCGCGGCACTTGTTGACCTCGTGCAGGTGCTCGACGCAGGCCCAGGCGATCGACAGCCCGTCGAACGTGGCCGTGCCGCGCCCGATCTCGTCGAGGATCACCAGTGCGCGCGGCCCGGCGAGATTGAGGATCGCGGCGGCCTCGACCATCTCGACCATGAAGGTCGACCGGCCGCGCGCCAGGTCGTCCGACGCGCCGACCCGGCTGAACAGCCGGTCGACCACGCCGATCCGGCATTCCTCGGCCGGCACGTAGGAGCCGGCCTGGGCCAGGATCGCGATCAGCGCGTTCTGGCGCAGGAAGGTGCTCTTGCCCGCCATGTTGGGGCCGGTCACGAGCCACAAGCGCCGGCCCGGCGACAGGTCGCAGTCGTTGGCGATGAAGCGCTCGCCTGCCGGCAGGGACGCTTCCACCACGGCATGCCGACCGCCGCGCACGACGAATTCCGCGCCGTCGTCCACGGCGGGCCGGCAGTAGCGCCGCTCGACCGCAAGCTCGGCCAGCGCCGCGGCCACGTCGATCTGCGCCAGACCCTGTGCCGCCAGCGCGACCGCGTCGGCACGCGCGCGCACCTCGCCCAGCAGGTCGTCGAACAGACGCAGTTCCAGCGCCAGCGCCTTGTCGGCGGCGGCGGCGATCTTGCGCTCCAGTTCGCCCAGCTCGACCGTGGAGAAGCGCATCGCGCCGGCCATGGTCTGGCGATGGATGAAGCGTTTCGCGTCTTCGCCCTTGGTCAGCTTGTCGGCCTGTGCGGCCGAGGCTTCGATGTAGTAGCCCAGCACGTTGTTGTGCCGGATCTTGAGCGCCGCGATGGCGGTCTCGCGCGCGTAGCGCTGCTGCAATTCGGCGATCAGGCGGCGGCTTTCGTCGCGCAGCGCGCGCTGTTCGTCGAGTTCGGCAAGGTAGCCCGGCGCCACGAACCCGCCGTCGCGCGCGACGAGCGGCAGGTCTTGCGCCAGGGCGCGGCCCAGGCGCTCGGTCAGCACAGCGTGATGGCCGAGGTCGGCCAGCGCCGCCGCCAGGTCCGCGCTCGGCCGCGCGAAGGGATGCGGCTTCGCCCCCTCCAGCGCGCGGCGCAATGCCGAAGCCGCCGCCAAGCCGTCGCGGATCGACGCCAGGTCGCGCGGCCCGCCGCGGCCGAGCAGCAGGCGCGTCAGCGCCCGCTCGATGTCCGGCGCGCCGCGCAGGGCCGTGCGTGCGCCGGCGCGCGCGGCCTCGTCGACGACAAAGTGCTGCACCATGTCGAGCCTGCGCCCGATCGCCTGGGGATCGGTCAGCGGCGCCGACAGCCGCGCCAGCAGCAGCCGCGCGCCGGCGCCGCTCACGGTGCGGTCGATCGCGCCGATCAGGCTGCCGCGCCGGTCGCCGGTGGCGATCGCGCGGTCGATCTCGAGCGACCGGCGCGTCGCCGCGTCGATCTCCATCACCGCGCCCTCGGCCAGGAGCCGGGGTTGTTCCAACCTCGGAAGCCGACCCTTCTGCGTCAGCTCGACGTAGTCCACGAGCGCGCCGGCCGCCGCGAGCTCGGCGCGGCCGAATTGGCCGAACCCGTCCAGCGCCTCGACCTGGTAGAGCGCCTGCAGGCGCCGCCTGCCGCCGTCGCTGTCGAAGCGTTGCGCCGGCAGCGGCGTCAGGCGCTCCTTCCACTGCCCCAGCGCTTCGAACAATTCGGGTCGCTGCAACACGCGGTCGGAAACCAGCAACTCGCCGGGTTGCACGCGCTCGAGCGCCGCCGCGAGTCCGATCGCGGCGACCCGCTGCACGGTGAAGGCGCCGGTGGACATGTCGAGCCAGGCCAGCGCCAGCTTGCGCTCGGCTTCCGCCAGCGCGGCCAGGTAGTTGTGCCGGCGCGCGTCGAGCAGCGCCTCCTCGGTGATCGTGCCCGGCGTCACCAGGCGCACGACCTCGCGCTTGACCACGGCCTTGCCGCCGCGCTTGCGCGCCTCGGCCGGATCCTCGACCTGCTCGCACACCGCCACCTTGAAGCCGCTGCGAATCAATCGCGCGAGATAGGCCTCGGCCGTGTGCACCGGCACGCCGGCCATCGGGATGTCCTGGCCGCGGTGCTGGCCGCGCTTGGTCAGCGCGATGTCGAGCGCCTTGGCCGCGCGCACCGCATCGTCGAAGAACAGCTCGTAGAAATCGCCCATCCGGTAGAACAGCAGGCTGTCCGGGTTCTGGCGCTTGATTTCGAGGTATTGCGCCATGACCGGGCTCGCGCCCTCGCCCGCGGGGACACCGCCGGAGGGCGCGTCGGAGCCGGTTTCAACGGGGGATTGCGCGCGGAAGGACATGGGCGGCGGACGATAGCATGCGGCCCGCCAGCCCGGAAAACCCCCTGCTGGACAGGCGAGCGCGAAACCTGGGATTATCAAGCCAATCAAGCAATTCCCGGGAGAGGGACGCCGCCGTGATCGAAGATCGCCGCATCCACATCAGCGACGAGGAAGCCCTGCTGCTGCATTCCAGCGGCCGGCCGGGAAAGCTGGCGATCACCGCGACTAAACCGCTGACCACGCAGCGCGACCTCAGCCTGGCCTATTCGCCCGGCGTCGCCGTGCCCTGCCTTCGCATTCAGAAGGATCCCGACAGCGCCTACGACTTCACCGCCAAGGGCAACATCGTCGCCGTGATCTCGAACGGCACGGCGGTGCTGGGCCTGGGCGACCTGGGCGCGCTGGCGGCCAAGCCGGTGATGGAGGGCAAGTCGGTCCTCTTCAAGCGCTTCGCCGACATCGACGGCATCGACCTCGAGGTCGACACGCGCGACGTCGACGAGTTCGTCAACTGCGTGCGCTTCCTGGGCAAGACCTGGGGCGGCATCAACCTCGAGGACATCAAGGCGCCGGAGTGCTTCATCATCGAGCAGCGCCTGCGCGAGATCATGGACATACCGGTGTTCCATGACGACCAGCACGGCACCGCGATCATCGCGACGGCCGGCTTGTTGAACGCGCTCGACCTGACCGGGCGCGACATCCGCGACATCAAGCTGGTGATCAACGGCGCCGGGGCCGCGTCGATCGCCTGCGTCGAATTGCTGAAGACCCTGGGCCTGCCGCACGACCACGCGGTGCTGTGCGACAGCCAGGGCGTGATCTACCAGGGCCGCACCAAGGGCATGAACCAGTGGAAATCGGCCCACGCGGTCCAGACCAAGGCCCGCACCTTGGCCGAGGCCATGGAGGGCGCGGACGTCTTCTTCGGCCTGTCGGCCAAGGACGCGGTGTCGAAGCCGATGGTGAAGTCGATGGCCAACAAGCCGATCGTCTTCGCCATGGCCAATCCCGATCCCGAGATCACGCCCGAGGACGTGAAGGCGACGCGCGACGACGCGATCATCGCCACCGGCCGCTCGGACTACCCGAACCAGATCAACAACGTGCTGGGCTTCCCCTATATCTTCCGCGGCGCGCTGGACGTGCGCGCGTCCACCATCAACGACGCGATGAAGATCGCCGCCGCCAAGGCGCTGGCGGTGCTGGCGCGACTGGACGTGCCGGACGAGGTCGACGCCGCCTATGGCGGACGGCGCCTGCGCTACGGTCCGGAGTACATCATTCCCGTGCCGTTCGACCCCCGCCTGATCGAGGCCGTGCCGGCGGCCGTCGCGCGCGCGGCGATGGATTCGGGCGTGGCGCGCCGGCCGATCGTCGACATGGCGGCCTACCGCGCGGTGCTGCGCTCGCGCCTCGACCCCACCGCGTCGAGCCTGACGCGCATCACCGAGACGGTGCGCGCCAATCCCCGCCGCGTCGTGTTCGCCGAGGGCGAGGACGAGAAGGCGATCCGCGCCGCGATCGCCTACCGCGCCCAGGGCTACGGCACGCCGGTCCTGATCGGCCGCGTGCACCGCATGACCGAGACGATCAAGGCCGCCAGCCTACAGGGCACCGAGGACCTGGAGATCCACAACGCGCGGCTGTCGACGCACAACAAGAAGTACACGGACTTCCTCTATTCGAAGCTGCAGCGCAAGGGCGCGCTCTACCGCGACTGCGAGCGCATGGTGAACCAGGACCGCAACGTGTTCGCCGCCTGCATGGTCGCTTGCGGCGACGCCGACGGCATGGTCACGGGCCTCACCCGCTCGTGGATGGTGTGCTACGAGGACATCGCCCGGGTGATCGATCCCAAGCCGGGCGAGCGTCCGTTTGCGCTGACGATCATGGTCGCGCGCGGGCGCACCTTCTTCATCGCCGATACCAACGTGCATTCCCTGCCCGCGCCCGAGGAGCTGGCCGACATCGCGATCGGCAGCGCGCGCGTCGCCCGCGCCATGGGCCACGAGCCGCGCGTGGCGCTGCTGTCCTTCTCGAACTTCGGCAATCCGTGGCGCGAAAAGGCCCAGCGCGTGCGCCAGGCGGTC
This sequence comes from Alphaproteobacteria bacterium, assembly GCA_020846275.1. Taxonomy (GTDB): domain Bacteria; phylum Pseudomonadota; class Alphaproteobacteria; order JAEULC01; family JAEULC01; genus JAEULC01. The sequence continues at coordinate 17,904 of JADLEG010000176.1, read as the reverse complement.
GAGGAGCTGGACCGCCGCCGGGTCGACTTCATGTACGAGGGCGAGATGAACGCCGACATGGCGCTCGATCCCGACCTGCGCGAGCGCCTGTTCCCGTTCTGCCGCCTGAAGGGCCAGGCCAACGTGCTGATCATGCCGGCGCTGCACACGGCCGACGTGTCGACGCGCCTGCTGCGCCAACTCGGCGGCGGCACCATGATCGGCCCGATCCTGATCGGAATGGAGAAGCCGGCGCAGATCGTGCACCTGCGCGCGCCGGTGACCGATGTTGTCCAGGCAGCGGTCCTGGCCGCGTACCAGGCGGTACGCTAGCGGCTTGGCGGCGGTGGCCGGCACGTCACGTAGGCGTGAGAAGGCGACCCGGCCGCAGCGGCTAGGATCGTCGATGCCCCAAGGTAGAGGAGGCCGACCATGCTTGCTCGTCTGCTGATCGCGATCGTCGTCGCGTGCGCGACCCTGGCTGGACCCGCCGCGCCGTCCCGGGCCGCGCCGCCCGCCGGGGATTTCCCGTGGAAGCAATGGAGCGACGACGTCTTCGTGCGCGCCAAGCGCGAGAACAAGTTCGTGCTCTTGAGCCTGCAGTCCTGGTGGTGCCCGTGGTGCCACACCATGAACGAGATCACCTATGCCGACCCGGCCGTCAGGGCCTATATCGACGAGCACTACATTCCCGTGCGCGTCGACCAGGACAGCCGGCCCGACATCTCGCAGCGCTACGAGCGCTGGGGCTGGCCCGCGACCGTGCTGTTCGGGCCGGACGGCACCGAGATCGTGAAGCTGCGCGGCTACTACTCGCCGCAGTTCTTCATGCCGGTCCTGCAGGAAACGGTGAAGGACCCGACGCCAGTGGACTACGGCGAGCCGGGCGGGCCGGAACGCGAGCGTCTGCTGGCGATGGCCCTGCCGGCCGAGCGCCGCACGGAGCTGGTGGCCTTCCTCGACAAGGTCTACGACCGCGACAACGACGGCTGGGGCAAGAGCAAGCTGGTGGACGGCCCCACGCTCACCTACGCGCTGGAGCGCGCGCGCGGCGGCGACAAGCAGATGGAGACCCGCATCCGCCGCACGCTGACCCGCATGACCCAGCTGATCGACAAGGACATCGGCGCGATCGGCCAGATCACCAAGAAGCCGGACTGGTCCGAGCCATCGCGCGAATTCCCGATGTTCGCGCAGGAGGCGGCGCTGACCGCCTTCAGCACCGCCTTCGTGCTGTGGCGCGATCCCGAGCATCGCGCGGCGGCCGACCGCATCTTCGGCTTCCTGAAGGAAAAGCTCGCGTCGCCCGAGGGCGGCTTCTACACCAGCATGGGCATGGAGAAGGGCGAGCCGGGCGTCGACAAGACGCTCTACGCGCGCGAGACCGGCCAGGCGATCTCGGGCCTGCTCGCCTACTACGACGCCACCGGCGTCGCCGAGGCGCGCGGGCTGGCATTGCGCGCGGCGCAATGGGCGGTGCGCGCGCGGGGCATCCCCGGCGGCGGCTTCCGCCATGCCGCCGCCGACTCCAACGGCCCGTTCCTGGCCGACAGCCTCTACATGGCGCAGGCGCTGATCGAGCTCTACCGCTCGACCTCCGACCGGCGCTGGCTGGCCCAGGCCCAGGCGGCCGGCGAGTTCATCGCGCTCAACTTCGTCGATGCGCGTACCGGCGGGTTCCTGGCCTCGACCAGCCCGATCGCGTCGAAGTTCCCGCCGCCGGTAAAGCAGAAGGACGACAACGTCGCGGCCGTCCGGATGTTCAACCTGCTGCATTTCCACACCGGCGAGGCCAAGTACCGCACGCTGGCCGAGGCCGGCATGGGCTACCTGGCGTCGCCGCCGATCCAAGACGCGTACGACTTCCTGCCCGACGTGCTTCTGGCCGAGATGGAGATGACGCAGGAGCCGGTGCACGTGACCGTAGTGGGTCCGCGGCGCGACCAGCGCTCGGGTGCGCTGTTTCGCGCGGCGCTCAACTATCCCACCCAGTACAAGCGCGCGGAATGGTGGGACAAGACCGAGGGCAAGCTGCCCAACCACGACGTCGACTACCCCGACTATCCCGAACCGGCGGCGTTCGCCTGCACGCGGCGCTTCTGCTCGGAGCCGGTGACCGATCCGGCGAAGCTGGCCGCGGCGCTGGATGCCCTGCAGCGGGACGTGCGATGACGCGGACGGCTTCTTGAGCGCGACCGCATCGACCGAAACGATCGCGCGCGGCGTCGGCGGCGGGCGCGCCTGGGCGGCGTGGCTGCTGGCCTCGCTGTTCTTCTTCTATGCCTTCGCCCAGCGCGTGGCGCCGTCCGTGATGGTCGAGGAGCTGATGCGCGACTTCGCCGTCGGCGCGGCGATCCTGGGCAATCTGTCGGCGGCCTATTTCTATGCCTACGCCGCGCTGCAGATCCCGATCGGGCTGATGCTCGACCGGCTGGGGCCGCGCCGGCTGATGACCGGCGGCGCGGCGCTGGCCGGGCTCGGCAGCCTGGTCTTCGCGCTCAGCGATTCCGTGCTGGGCGCCTATGGCGGGCGGCTGCTTGTGGGCGCCGGCGCGGCGTTCAGCTGGGTCGGCGCGCTGACCGTGGCGGTGCAGTGGTTCCCGCCGCAGCGCTTCGCCGCGCTGGGCGGCGGCACCCAGGCCTTCGGCATGGCGGGCGCGGTGTTCGGCCAGGCGCCGATCGGGCTGGTGGTCGGCGCCTATGGCTGGCGCGGCGCCTCGCTGGTGCTGGCGGTGGCGGGCTTGGCGCTGGCGTTGGCGCTGTGGTTCGTCGCGCGCGACCGCCCGATGCCGGCGCATGGCCATGGCAGCCTGCTGTCCGGGCTGCGCATCGTGGTCTCCAATCGCCAGACCTGGCTCAGCGCGGTCTTCGGCATGGCGATGGTGGCGCCGGTCGTCGGCTTTGGCGGGTTGTGGGGCGTGCCGTATCTGACCCAGACCCAGGGCATGAGCCGCGCCGAGGCCGCGAGCCTGATGTCGCTGCTGTTCATCGGCTGGGGCGTCGGCGCGCCGCTGCTGGGCAGCCTGTCCGACCGGCTGGGCAAGCGCCGGCCGCCCATGGCGCTGGGCGCCGCCATCGCGACGCTGGCGTTGCTCGCGGTGCCGCTGGTCGCGCATTCCCCGCTGCTGCTGGGCGCGCTGATGATGCTGCAGGGCTTTGCCGCCTCGCCGATGGTCGTGGGCGTCGCGCTGTCGCGCGAATCCAACCCGCCGCAGGTCAGCGGCACGGTGCTGGGCTTCGTCAACACCTTCGTCGTCGGCAGCGGGGCGCTGTTCCAGCCGCTGATCGGCATCCTGCTCGACCTGCAATGGGACGGACGGATGGTCGATGGCGCGCGGGTCTACAGCGCGCATGCCTATCATCTGGCGCTTTCGGTTCTGCCGGTGATCGTGGCGATCGGGTGCGCCGCCGCCCTGCTGTCGCGCGACATCGCCCGCGAGCGGCCCGAGGCCGGCTGACCGGGCGCTACAAGGAGAGCTGCTCGAGCCACCGCGCCGCGCGCAGCAGCGCGTGGTCCGCGCCGCGCGCCGCGACGAGCTGCACGCCCAGCGGCATGCCCGCAGGACCCTTCAGCAGCGGCAGGGTGATCGCCGGCGTGCCGAGATAGGTCCAGATCGTGCAGAAGATCGGGTTGCCGGTGGCATCGAGCCCGAGCGGCGCCTCGCCGGGGGCCGACGGCGTCAGGATCGCGTCGTGGCCGGCGAAGATTGGCTGGATCGCGCGGTTCAAGGCCGCGATGCCGTCGATGGCGCGGCGATAATCCGCTTCGGGCGTGGCGCGCCCGCGCTCGATCAGGGTGCGCAGCCGGTCGCTGAGCCGGTCGCGCGCGGTGTCGTATTCCCGCCGCAGGTTCCGGGCCATTTCGACGTCCATCACGATGCGCTGGAAGTCGACCGCCGCGTCGAACGGCGCCGGCAGGTCGACCGCCGCGGCCCCGAGCCGCGAGGCGAGCGCCTCGACCGCCTGGCGCGTCGCGGGCTCGGCCTGGTCCCAGACCGGCGTGCGGACGAAAGCGAGCCGCGGCTTGCGGGGCTCGAGGTCGCCGGCGAGCGGCGCGGCCGGCGCGCGCGCGTCCGGGTCGCCGGCATCGGGCCCCGCCATCGCGTCGACCATCAGCGCCGCATCCTCGACCGTGCGGGTGAAGGTGCCGACATGGTCGAGCGCCCGCGAAAGCAGCAGCGCCCCGGTGCGGGGGATCAGCCCGTGGGTCGGCTTGAAGCCGACCACGCCGCAGAACGCCGCCGGGCGGATGACCGAGCCGTTGGTCTGGGTGCCGATCGCGCCCGGCACCATCAGCGCCGCCACGGCGGCGGCCGAGCCGCTGGACGATCCGCCGGGTGTGCGCCTCGGGTCGTGCGGGTTGGCGGTCTTGCCGGGGTGGTAGTAGGCGAACTCGGTCGTCACGGTCTTGCCGAGGATCACCGCCCCGGCCGCGCGCAGCCGCGCCACGGCAACGGCGTCCACCGCCGGGCGGCGGCCGGCATGGATCGGCGAGCCGAACTCGGCCGGCAGCCCGGCCGCGTCGAACACGTCCTTCACCCCGACGGGAACCCCGTGCAGGGGGCCGAGCGGACGCCCGTCCCGGCGCGCCCGGTCGGCGTCGCGCGCCTGGTCCAACGAAAGTTGAGGGTCGAGCCAGGCCCAGGCCCGGACCGGCCCATCGGCGTCGCGGATATGGTCGAGGCAGGCCTGGACCAGGCCGACCGAACTGAGTTCGCCCCGCCGGATTGCGGCGGCGGCCCGGGCGATCGACAGGGCATGCGGGCTCATCAACACCATCCAGGGTAGGTGCGGGCGGCGAGCAAGGCAAAATCCCGCTTATCAAGAAGCGCCATTCTGTGCCATGCTGAAATAAAGAATGCCACCGGAACTAAACATGCTGGTCCCGGTGTCAGATGCGCATAGCGCAGATAACAACCAGAGGAGGAGACGATGACGACAACGCAGATCAAGAAGGCGGCCGGCACCAAAGCCGCGACGCGGCGCAAGTTCCTGCGCGGCGCGGCGGCGGCGACCGCGGGGGCGGCCGCCCTGGCCATGCCGACGGTTTCGAGGGGCCAGGCCGGCCCGATCAGCATGCGGTTCCAGAGCACCTGGCCGTCGAAGGACATCTTCCACGAATACGCGCTCGACTTCGGCAAGCGGGTCAACGACATGACCGGCGGCGACCTGAAGATCGAGGTGCTGCCCGCCGGCGCGGTGGTGCCGGCCTTCGGCCTGCTCGACGCGGTGTCCAAGGGCACGCTCGACGGCGGCCATGGCGTGCTGGTCTATCACTATGGCAAGAACACGGCGCTGGCGCTGTGGGGCTCGGGCCCTGGCTATGGCATGGACGCCAACATGCTGCTGGCCTGGCACAAGTACGGCGGCGGCAAGGCGTTGCTCGAGAAGATCTTCGCGGCCATCGGCGCCGATGTCGTGTCGTTCCCCTATGCGCCGCTCTATTCCCAGCCGCTCGGCTGGTTCAAGAAGCCGATGCAGACCGTCGACGACTTCAAGGGCCTGAAGTATCGCACCGTCGGCATCTCGATCGACCTGTTCACCGCCATGGGCGCCGCGGTCAACGCGCTTCCCGGCGGCGAGATCGTGGCGGCCATCGACCGCGGCCTGCTGGACGCGGCCGAGTTCAACAACGCATCGTCCGACCGCGCGCTGGGCTTCGCCGACGTGTCCAAGATCTGCATGCTGCAGAGCTTCCACCAGAACGCCGAGCAGCTCGAGATCAGCTTCAACAAGACCAAGTTCAACGCCCTGCCGGCGAAGTTGAAGGCGATCATCGAAGGCGCGGTCGAGGCCTGCTCGCAGGACATGCAGTGGAAGGCGATCGACCGGAATTCGCAGGACTACATCACCCTGCAGCAGCAGGACAAGGTGAAGTTCTACAAAACGCCGGATCCGATCCTGAAGCGGCAGCTCGAGCTCTACGACCAGATCACCAAGAAGTACATCGACAGCAACCCGCTGTTCAAAGAGATCATCCAGTCGCAGCTCGCCTTCGCCAAGCGGGCGACGCAGTGGGAGCAGGACTACATCACCAACCGGCGGATGGCGTTCGATCACTATTTCGGCCCGAACGCGAAATCGCCGATCTGACGGCCTCCGGACGGCAAGGCACCATTCCGCGAAAACGGAATGGTGCCTTGTTCTTGCCCGACCTCATCCACAAGACGGCAAGCAAACATGAACGTCCAAAGCGTTCTGCACACGATTGACGGCATCAGCACATGGGTCGGCAAGGCGGCGGCCTGGCTGATCCTGCTCTTGACCGCCGTCGTCTGCGTCGAGGTGTTCAAGCGCTACATCCTCAATGCCCCGACCGCATGGATCTTCGATGCCAACAACATGTTGTATGGCTCGCTGTTCATGCTCTGCGGCGCCTATACCCTGGCGCAGAACGCGCATGTGCGCGGCGACTTCCTCTACAGCTCGATGCGGCCGCGGACCCAGGCGGCCCTCGACATCGTGCTCTACGTGGTGTTCTTCCTGCCGGGCATCGCCGCGCTGATCTACGCCGGCTACGACTACGCCTCGATCTCCTGGCGCATCGCCGAGCATTCGAACGTGACCGCCAACGGGCCGCCGGTCTATCACTTCAAGACGGTCATTCCGGTCGCCGGCGCCCTTGTCATGCTGCAGGGCCTGGCCGAGATCATCCGCTGCGTCGTATGCCTGAAGACCGGCGAATGGCCGAGCCGGCTCAAGGACGTCGCCGAGATCGACGTAATCGAGGAGCAGCTCGCCCACAGCGAGTATGTCGACGAGGAATCGCGCAAGCTGGCGATCGAAAGCGCGGCGAAGATCGACGAGGTCGCGCGCCAACGCGGCATGGGCGGGGATCTGAACACATGAGCGATCCGGCACTCGGGCTGCTGATGCTCACGCTCATCGTGATCGTGATCATGATGGGCTTCCCGACGGCGTTCACGCTGATGGGCCTGGGGATGTTCTTCGGCTTCATCGCGTACCACGTCCCGGGCGCCCCCTGGTACGACAACCGCGTTTTCGATCTCATGGTCGAGCGCACCTACGGCGCGATGACCAACGACGTGCTGATCTCGATCCCGCTGTTCGTGCTGATGGGATACGTGATGGAGCGCGGGGCGCTGGTCGACAAGATGTTCTATTCGATCCAGCTCGCGTTCCGGAACGTGCCGGCGTCGCTTGCCGTCGCCACGCTGATCGTGTGCACCTTCTGGGGCATCGCCTCGGGACTGGTCGGCGCGGTCGTCGTGCTGATGGGCGTGATCGCCTTCAACCCGATGCTGCGCGCGGGCTACGACGTGAAGCTCGCCTCGGGCGTCATCACGGCGGGCGGCACGCTCGGCATCCTGATCCCGCCCTCGGTCATGATCATCGTGTACGCCGCGGTCGCCGGCCAGTCGATCGTGAAGCTCTACGCGGCCGCGATGTTCCCCGGGTTCTTCCTGTCGTTCCTCTACCTCGTCTACATCGTCGGCTGGGCGATGCTCAATCCGAAGATCGCGCCGACCCTGCCCGAGAAGGAGCGCCGGGTCCCCATCCCGTCGTGGGTTCCGCGGTTCCAGGCCGCCTATTCGCACAACATCCTGGTCGGCCTGCTGGCGTCGCTGGTCTCGCCCGCGAAGGCGCGGCAGATCGACAACGCCGGCAAGCCCGTCGGCTATCTGACGCTGCTCGCCAACCTGCTCTACGCGCTGGTGCCGTTCCTGGTCGTCGCCGGCACGCTCTATACCGTGTGGTGGTATGTCGTCATCCACCAGCAGGCGGAGCCCGAGGTGGTGGTCACCGGCCTGCAGCAGCTCGGCACGCCCGGCTTGAACACGGGCGGGTCGACCCCCGCCGCCGAGGGGCCGTCGCCAAGCTTTTACTACTGGTTCTGGGGCATTGCCGCGCTGTGCGCCGTGCTGCAGGTCCGCTACTACGCCCGGATGGACGCCGAGCGCCTCGAGGTCGTGAAGCTCGTGACCTCCTCGACCATGCCGCTCGGCATCCTGACCGTCGTCGTGCTGGCGGTGATCCTGTTCGGCATCACGACCGCGACCGAGTCCGCCGGCGTCGGCGCGGCCGGCGCGTTCCTTCTGGCCATCCAGGCCCGCACGCTGGACTGGAAGCGCACCAAGGAAGCCGTGTTCCTGACCGCCAAGACCACCGCCATGGTCTGCTGGCTGTTCGTCGGCTCGGCACTGTTCTCGGGCGTATTCGCGATCCTCGGCGGGCAGGCGCTGGTCGAGCAATGGGTGCTGTCGTTCAACCTGACGCCCATCCAGTTCATGATCCTGTCGCAGGCGATCATCTTCGTGCTCGGCTGGCCGCTGGAATGGACCGAGATCATCATCATCTTCGTGCCGATCTTCCTGCCGCTGCTGAAGCATTTCAGCATCGACCCGATCCTGTGGGGCACGCTGGTGTTCGTGAACCTGCAGGCGGCGTTCCTGTCGCCGCCCGTGGCGATGTCGGCCTTCTACCTGAAGGGCGTGGCGCCGCGGCACGTCACCTTGAACCAGATCTTCGCCGGCATGATGCCCTACATGCTGATCGTGATCGTGTGCATGGTGATCATGTATCTGTGGCCCGGCATGACCTTGTGGCTGCCGAACTACCTCTACGGAAACTAATCGCTAGAGCAGCCCGCGCCAGATCAGGCCGGCCAGCGCGGCGCCGGCCAGCGTCCAGGCCATGCCGACGCGTAACCGCAGCATCGCCAGCATCGATGCGACGGCCAGCACCAGCGCCGCCGGGTCGAGCGAGGCCCCGACCGGGAGGTCGAGCCGCATCCCGGCGCCGGCCCAGTCGATATGCTCGCGGAAGACGACCTTGAGCGCGAACCATACCGCCAGGTTCAGCACCACCCCGACCACGGCCGCGGTGATGGCCGCGAGCGCGCCCGCCGCGAGCTTGTTGCCGCGCAGCCGCTCGACATAGGGCGCGCCGAGGAAGATCCACAGGAAGCAGGGCACGAACGTGACCCAGGTCGTCATGATCGCGCCGAGTGCGCCGGCAAGGAGCGGATCGAGCGGCGCAGCCTGGCGCAGCGCCGCCAGATAGCCGACGAAGGTCAGCACCAGGATCAGCGGCCCGGGCGTGGTTTCCGCCAGCCCCAGCCCGTCCAGCATCTCGCCCGGGACGAGCCAGCCATAGTTCTCGACCGCCTGCTGCGCTACATAGGCCAGGACCGCGTAGGCCCCGCCGAAGGTGACGACCGCGGTCTTGGAGAAGAACAGCCCCTCCGCCACCAGCACGTGCGACGTTCCGAGGACCAGCGCGGCCAGCAGCACGGGCGCGAACCACAATGCGCCCCACACCACGAGCATCCGCACCGCGCGGCCGGGCGTGGGATCGACATGGGTCAGCAGGTTCTCGTCGATCAGCGCGTCGATCACCGGCTTGTCCGGGGCCGGGCCATGCCCGCCGGCAGCGGCGAACAGGTCGGGCCGCAGCCGCGCGCCGACCAGCCCAACCAGCCCCGCCGCGAGCACGATCAACGGGAACGGAACGGCGAACAGGAAAATCGCGACGAAGGCCAGCGCCGCCAGGGTCGTCTGTGCGGCATTCTTCAGCGCGCGCCGGCCGATGCGCAGCACCGCCTCCACAACCACCGCCAGCACGGCCGCCTTGATGCCGAAGAACGCCGCCTCCACAAGCGGCAGGTGGCGGTAGCCGGCATAAAGAATGCTGAGCGCAAGCATGACGGCGAAGCCGGGCAGCACGAACAGGATGCCCGCCGCCAGCCCGCCGGGAGTGCGATGCAGCAGCCAGCCGACATAGGTCGCGAGCTGCGTGGCCTCGGGGCCGGGCAGCAGCATGCAGTAGTTGAGCGCGTGCAGGAACCGCGCCTCGCCGATCCAGCGCTTCTCCTCGACGAGGATGCGGTGCATGGTCGCGATCTGTCCGGCCGGGCCGCCGAAGCTCAGGAGCCCGATCTTGAGCCAGACCCGCAATGCCTCGGCGAAGGAGATCGGCACCGCGGAAGCCTGCTTCACGGCGGCCAGCCATGCGCCTCGCCCTGGGCTTCGCGGCACCAGGCGTAGAGCGCGTCGTACATCACCATGCCGTGCCCCACCATCTCGTGATCATCGGCATAGACGCGGGATAAGCCAAGCGAAAGCGCCAGCAGTCCGGGTGCCTGGGGCGCCAGCTCGGGATGGCCGGTATCCGCGCCCCGCACGATGGCCGCGAGCTGATCGAGCGCGGCGTCCTTGAGCCCGTATTTCAGCAGGAAAGCGTCGAAGCTGCATTTCTCCCCGACATGGGTGAGCTCGACCCCCGGCACGTCATAGGGAATCGCGTCCTCGTTCCTGGCGCGACGCATCACATCGGCTGAAGGCACGAAGAGAAATTCCGGCTTCTTGTCGATGAAGCGGGCGACCAGCCAGGGACAGGCGATGCGGTCGATCTTGGGCCGCTCGCGCGTGATCCATTTCATGCGATTGCCTCCTCTGCCTCTATGCCTGTTTCACCGCGACCGGCCCGCCGATCGCGTGCCAGGCGGCGATGCCGCCCTTGAGCGCCCGCGCGTCGATGCCCTGCGCGCGCAGCGCCGTCACCGTGTCGTGGCTGACATTGTGGCCATAGACGCAGTAGACGACGACCGGCCGACCGCGCGGTACGCCGCCGGCCCAGTCCGCGACGATCTCGGGCTGGCGCCATTCGGCGCCCTGGATCATGTCCGCGCTGCCGTCAAAGGCCTTGCGGCGGCGCACATCGAGGATCGGCGGCGGCTCGCCGGCGCGGATGGCGGCGCACAACGTCTCAGGTGCGATTTCGGCGGGATCATCCTTCGGCGCCGGGGACGCCGCGCCGGCGGCGGCCTGGAAACGCCGCCCGGCGGCGTCCCAATCGACGTTCCGCATGAACGCGTCGACATAGGCCGCGGCGCGCGCGCCATAGTCGATGTGATAGGCATGCTCGTACATGTCGAGCGCGATGATCGGGATCGCGCCGGCCATCGCATGCGTATGGTCGGCCGCCCACTGGTTCACGAGCCGCCGGTCGCGCGGCGACCACATCAGCAGGACCCAGCCCGACCCGCCGCCCAGCGCCTTGCCCATGGCGGTGAATTCCGCGCGCCAGCGGGCGGCCCCGCCGAAATCGCGCTCGAACGCCTGGGCAAGCGCGCCCGAAACCTCGCCGCGCCCGCCCAGGCTGGCGAAATAGACCTCGTGCAGCAGCATCGAGTTCGCGGCGATCAGTTCCTCGCGTTTCAAGCCGTTGAGCACGAAGTTGGACGCAGCCGCCGGATCGAGCTTCGCCGCCTCGTCCGCGATCGCATTGAGCCGGCGCACCGCGCCGCCGTAGTTGTTCTCGTAGTGGCTGACGATCAGCCGTTCCGACAGCCCGTCGAGTTCCGCCGGCGTCAGGTCGAGCGGCGCGATGGCGTAGCGCATGGTCTTCTCCCTCATGCTTTCCGGAACGGCTTGGCGGCCTCGGCGCGGACTAGGTCGGGGTCATAGCCGACGTCGCGTATGGTCCGTTCGCCCAGCGCGGCGACCGAAGCAAGATTGGCCCGGCGGCCATGCCGCGCAGCCCATAGCCTTGCGGTGCCGATCGCCCAAGCGACGATCCATGCCGCGGTCCGGGCGAGCGGGAGCGGCGCGCGATGCGGGGCAAATTCTTCCGGCCACAAAGCTGGCATGAGTGTTTCTTTAATTGATACATATGTTACATACCAGAATTGTTGGATTGATGCAATTGTTTCTTTTAAATGAGACGGCTGCTATATAGTCTTCTCCAGGAGGCTCGATGGCACCCCCCGCTGGGACATCCAACTGGTTGATGTTGCTTCACAACATCCCGCCCAAGCCGGCCTATTTCCGGGTCAAGATCTGGCGTCGGCTGCAGGGGCTGGGGGCCGTCGCGGTGAAGAACGCCGCCTATGTCCTGCCGCGCAGCGAGCAGGCCCTGGAGGACCTGGGCTGGACCCGCCGGGCGATCGAGGAGGCCGGCGGCGAGGCGGTGCTGTGCGAGGCGCGCTTCGTCGACGGGCTGGACGACCGTGGCCTGCGCGCGCTGTTCGACGCCGCGCGCGACGCCGACTATGCGGGCATCGTCGAGGAGATCGGGCGGGTCGAGCTTGATGCCGACATGGCCGAGCTTGAATCCGTCGCGCGGCGCCTGCGCCGGCGCTTCGACCAGATCGCGGCGCTGGATTTCTTCGGCGCCGCCGGCCGCGAACCGGCCGAGGGCGCCTTGTCGGGACTGGAGGCGCGCATGAAACGACCGCAGGCCAAGGACCGGGCGGCGGAAACCGACATGGCGCGCCCGCGCGGGCGCCTGTGGGTGACGCGCGCCAGCGTGTTCGTGGACCGCATCGCCAGCGCCTGGCTGATCAAGCGCTTCGTCGACCCGCGCGCGCGGTTCAAGTTCGTCTCGGCGCCGAAATACGAGCCCAAGCCGGGCGAGCTGCGCTACGACATGTTCGACGCCGAGTTCACGCACGAAGGCGACCTTTGTACCTTCGAGGTGCTGGTCAAGCGCTTCGCGGGCGACGACCGCGCGCTTGGCCATCTGGCGGAAATCGTGCATGACATCGACCTGAAGGACGGCAAGTACGGGCGCAGCGAGGCCGGCGGCGTGCTGCAGTTGATCGCCGGCATCTGCGGCGCCACGGACAGCGACGAGGAACGCTTGAAGCGGGGCGGCGAATTGTTCGAGACGCTCTACCAGTCGTTCCGGGGCCGGCGGGCCTAGCGATGCCGGCGGTCCGGGTCGCGGCGGAATCCCCGCATCAAGCCGCGGTGGCGGAATTGCTGCGCCAGTCCGACGCGCATGCCCAGGCGCTCTACCCGCCGGAAAGCAACCACCTGGTCGATGTCGACGCGCTGGCCCGGCCGAACGTCCGGTTCTTTGTCGCGCGCCTCGATGGAAAAGCCGTGGGCTGCGGCGGCCTCGTGCTCGGCAAGCCGGGCAAGGCTGAGATCAAGCGCATGTTCGTCAGCGAGGCAGCGCGCGGCAAGGGCGTGGCGCGGGCGCTCCTGGCCGCGATCGAGGAAGCGGCGCGGGGCGCCGGTATTGAGAAGATCCGCCTGGAGACCGGCATCGCCAGCCACGCGGCGCTGGCGCTCTACCGCCGCTTCGGCTACCGCGAGCGCGGGCCCTTCGGCGACTACCGGCCCGATCCGGTCAGCGTCTTCATGCAGAAGAGGCTGCCGGCGTCCTGACGTTGCGCTTGCCCCCCGGGCCGTGCGAAGTTCCCGCCTTCATGATCGTCTATCACCATCGGCATGCCGCGAATTTCTACGCCTCGGGCGGGATCGAGCGCGCGCATCTGCTGCGCTCGGACGCGGACGCGCTGCGCAAGCTGCTGGCGCGCGCCGACGCCCGCGTGGTGCCGGTCTGGCGCCAGCGCAACCTGGTGCTGGACAGCACCGCCGAGAAAACCGCGCCGCCCGGTCCCGCCTTCCTGTCGGTGCCGGAGTTCCAGGCGCTGTTCGCCGACATCAAGCTCGATCCCGAAGGCAGCGCCGTGCTGCTGGGCTTCGTCGACGACGCGCCGCATTTCGCGATCGACCTGTCGCTGTTGGCCGAGCCGGAGATCCAGGCACGCATCCAGGGCCTGAACAAGGGCGGCGCGCCGCGCTTCGCCGACCTGCGCGACGTCGGGCCGCTGATCGGGCACCAGCCCGGCGCGGTCATGGCCTATGCGCGGGGGCTGACCTTCTGGCACGAGCGCCACAAGTTCTGCGGGGTGTGCGGTTCGCCGACCGTGGCGGCCGAGGCAGGCCATGTCCGCCGCTGCACCAACGAGGCCTGCAAGGCGCAGCATTTCCCGCGCACCGACCCTGCCGTCATCATGCTGGTGACCGACGGCAAGCGCGTGCTGCTGGGCCGGCAGAAGATCTGGCCGCCGGGCCAGCATTCGGTGCTGGCCGGCTTCGTCGAGCCGGGCGAGAGCCTGGAGGACGCGGTGGCGCGCGAGGTCGAGGAGGAGGTGGGCCTGAAGGTGCGCGACATCCGCTACCACTCCTCGCAGCCCTGGCCCTTCCCGGCCTCGATCATGCTGGGCTTCACGGCGATGGCCGACCCGGTCGAACCCAAGGTCAACACCGACGAGCTGGAGACCGCGCGCTGGTTCACCCGCGCGGAAATCCGCAGCTGCCCGGAGAACGACATCTTCCGCCTGCCGCGCCGCGTCTCGGTCTCGCGCCGCCTGATCGAGGACTGGGCGAAGGGGGAGTGAACCCTCGCCCGCCGCAGGCGGGAGAGGGTTGGGATCAATCCCCCGCGCCCTTTTTCTGGCGCAGGGGATGCTGCGGATAGACGCCCAGGATGCGCACCTCGCGCGAGAAGAAGCTGAGCTCCTCCATCGCCAGGCGGACCGGCGTGTGCTCGGGATGGCCCTCGATGTCCGCGTAGAACTGGGTGGCGAAGAAATTGCCGCCCAGCATGTAGCTCTCGAGCTTGGTCATGTTGACGCCGTTGGTGGCGAAGCCGCCCATCGCCTTGTAGAGCGCGGCCGGGACGTTGCGCACGCGGAAGACGAAGCTGGTCACCACCGGCGTCGACGGGTCGGGATTGATCGGCTCGGTCGTCATGACGATGAAGCGCGTGGTGTTGTGCTCGGCGTCCTCGACATTGGCGCGCAGCGACTTGAGGCCATAGAGCTCGCCCGCCAGCGTGGAGGCGATCGACGCCACCGTCTTGTCGCCGCGGCGCGCGACATCGGCCGCGCTGCCCGCCGTGTCGGCCGCCACCACCGCCTTGACGCCCAGCTCGCGGATCAGCCCGCGGCATTGCCCCAGCGCGTGGACATGGCTGGTCACGGTCTTGATGTCCGCGAGCTTGGCGCCGGGCAGCGCCAGCAGGTTCAGCTCCACGCGCTGGAAATGCTCGGCAATGATGTGCAGGCGCGATTCCGGCAGCAGGTGGTAGATGTCGGCCACGCGGCCGGCGACCGAATTCTCGACCGGGATCATCGCCAGCTTCGCGCGCCCTTCCTGCACCGCCGCGAAGGCCTCGGCGAAGTCGCGGCACGGCAGGGTGGTCATCGCCGGAAACACGGTGCGGCAGGCCAGGTCGGAAAACGCCCCGGGCTCGCCCTGGAACGCGATCAAGTTCTCGGCGGCCGCGTTGGCCGGTTTCACGGCGGCGGTCATGACGCTCCGGTCCGATGGGGGTGGGGACTTCTCATCGCGGCGCCAGCATCTGCCGCGCCCGCTCAAGGTCGGCGGGAGTATCGACACCGAGCGGAACCGTGTCAACGAGCACGGCGTCGATACGCATGCCGTTCTCCAGCGCGCGGAGCTGCTCCAGGCTCTCGCGCGCCTGCAGCACGCCGGTGGGCAGGGCGACGAAGCGCTCGAGCGCGGCGCGGCGATAGGTGTAGAGGCCGATATGGTGGTAGTGGGGACCCTCGCGCGCCGGCGCCGTCACCCGCGTGAAATAGAGCGCCCGGGTGATCCGCTTGCCCGGCGGGAAGCCGACCACGGCCTTGACGACGTTGGGGTTGGTGCGCTCCTCCTCGCGCGTGATCTCGCAGACCAGGGTGGCGATGTCGACCTGGGGATCGGCCAGCGGCAGCAGCGAGGCGCGAATGACCGAGGGGTCGATCGTCGGCAGGTCGCCCTGGACGTTGACCACCACGTCGTAGCGGCGCGCGGGGTCGACCTTGCGGACCGCCTCGGCGATGCGGTCCGAGCCGGTCTGGTGATCGGGGCTGGTCAGAACCGCCTCGCCGCCCGCCTGCTCCACCGCCCGGACGATCTCGGGCTCGGCCGCCGCCACCAGCACCGGCCCCACCCCCGCCTCGACCGCCCGGCGCCAGACATGCACGATCATCGGCACCCCGTGGATGTCGGCCAGCGGCTTGCCCGGCAGCCGCGTCGAATGCATCCGCGCGGGGATCGCGACGATCGGGTTCAAGGGGGCTTCCGTCATGGGGCGGCACCATAGCCGGGACCCCCGCGAGCGGGAAGCGCCAGTGACAAATCTGCCCTTTCTCGCTGTTGCGCTGCGCCGGTGCGGGAGGGTAAAGTCCGCGCGCTTGCTGGGGATTTCGGGGGCCCGGCCCCCGTTCGAGGCGTGGAGAACATCCGTTCATGGCGACGACGACCGATAAATCCGATCCGCTATTGTGGAACAAGGTGGCTGGTGCGGTGCTGTTCGGCGGGCTGATCGCCATGGCCTGCGGCTTCGTGGCCGAGCTGCTGGTGCATCCGCACAAGCTGAAGGAAAACGTGTTCGTCGTCGCGGTGCCCGAGGGCGGCGCCGCGGCCGCGGCCGGCGGCGCCGCGCCCAAGGAGGCCGAGCCGATCGCCCCGCTGCTGGCCAAGGCCAACCCGGCCGACGGCGAAAAGGCGGCCAAGAAGTGCCTGGCCTGCCATACCTTCGACAAGGGCGCCGCCAACAAGATCGGCCCGAACCTGTGGAACGTCGTCGGCGGCCCCCGTGCGCACAGCGAATCGTTCAGCTACTCCAACACGCTCGCGGGCATGCACGGCCAGACCTGGGACTACGAGGACCTGAACAAGTTTCTCAACTCGCCAAAGGGGTTCGTCCCGGGCACCAAGATGGCCTTTGCCGGCATTCCCGGCGCCAAGGAGCGCGCCGACGTGATCGCCTACCTGCGCTCGCTCAGCGACGCCCCGAAGCCCCTGCCTTGAGCGCCGCCGCCGGGCGCGCCGCCTCCATCGACCTCGATCCCTTCGTTTCCCTCGCCGGCCGGCTGGCGGATGCCGCCGGCAAGGTGATCCGTCCCTATTTCCGCAGCGGCATCGAGGTGATCGGCAAGGCCGACACCTCGCCGGTCACGATCGCCGATCGCGAATCGGAGACCGCGATGCGCGCGCTGATCGAGCGCGAATTCCCGCAGCACGGCATCCTGGGCGAGGAGCACGGCGCGGTGCGGATGGACGCCGAGCATGTCTGGGTGCTGGACCCGATCGACGGCACCAAGTCCTTCATCTCGGGCTTTCCGCTGTTCGGCACGCTGATCGCGCTGCTCCATCGCGGGCGGCCGGTCGTGGGCATCATCGACCAGCCGATCATCGGCGAGCGCTGGATCGGCGCGGAGGGAAGGCCCACCACCTTCAAGGGCAAGCCGGCGCATACCCGCAAATGCGCCAAGCCTGGCGACGCGACGCTCTATTCGACCTCGCCCGACATGTTCAAAGGCCCCGACGCGCCGGGCTACGACAAGCTGCGCCAGGCGGTGAAGCTGCCGCGCTTCGGCGGCGACTGCTACGCCTACGGCCAGCTTGCCAACGGCCATGTCGACATCGTGGTCGAGGCGCGGCTGCAGCCCTACGACTACCTGGCGCAGGTGCCGATCATCGAGGGCGCGGGCGGCACCTTCACGGACTGGAAGGGCAAGCCCCTCGGCCTCGATTCCGACGGCCGGGTCTGCGCCGTGGGCGATCCCCAGCTTCACAAGGACGTGCTGCGCCTGCTCGCAGGTTGAACGCCGTCCGCGCTTCGGCCACAGTTTCAGCAATCGTCGGACATGGAGGTCGCGCCATGCGCTTCGCCCTTCGCCTTGCCGTGCCATGCCTTGCGCTGCTGGCCGCATTTGCGGGCGCGACCGGGGCCGCGCGCGCCGACATGGCGGTCAACGGCGTCGGCATCGCGATGCACGGCGAAGCCAAGTACAAGGCGGGCTTCAAGCATTTCGACTACGTCAATCCGAACGCGCCGAAGGGCGGCGAGGTGAAGCTGGCGTCGATCGGCGGCTTCGACACGCTGAACGGCTTCATCATCAAGGGCCGCGCCGCCGCCGGCATCGGCTCGATCTACGACACGCTGATGGTGTCGTCCGCCGACGAGCCCTTCAGCATGTATGGCCAGATCGCCGAGACGGTGGAGACGCCGGCCGACCGTTCCTGGGTGGCGTTCACGCTGAACCCCAAGGCGCGCTGGCACGACGGCCAGCCGATCACGCCGGACGACGTGATCTTCACCTTCAACATCCTGGTCGAGAAGGGCGCGCCGCAGTACCGCTTCTACTACGCGGGCG
>JADLEG010000175.1 GCA_020846275.1 Alphaproteobacteria bacterium | reverse complement strand
GCGAGACCTTGGTCGCCAGCAGCGTGTCGGCCGTCGTGATCACCGCATCGGTCGACAGATAGAACCCCGTCGTCGACCCGGCCGCGGCGCCCGTCCCCTGGTTCACCACATAGGCCGTGACCGAAGCGCTGCCCCCCGCCGCAACCGTCGTGCCGTCCAGGCTGATGTAGGACCAAAGATCCGGCACCACCGGCGCCGACAGGCTCGCCACCGACACGACCTGGTCGGCGAATTGCAGCGTCTCGATGCCCTGCGCCAGATCAGTGCCGTCGCCGCCAACGATCGTCACGTCGCCATTGGCGTTCTTGGTCAGTGCGTAGCCGGACTGGTTGCCGGCAAAGGTGGCAATGTCGGTTCCCGCCCCACCGATCAGCGTGTCGTTGCCCAATCCGCCCGTCAGCGTGTCGTTGCCGGCGCTGCCGGTCAGCACGTTGGCCGCGGAATTGCCGGCCATCAGCCCAGCAACCGCCAGGCTCCCCGATTCCACGTTCGCCGCCAGGGTCAGGCCGCCGATTTGGGCGATGACGAGGTCGGCCGTGCCCTCGCCCGGGTTCTCGGTCACCACGTCGCCCAGGTTGTCGACGTAGTAGGTGTCGTTGCCCGCGCCGCCGATCATCGTGTCGGCGCCGCCAAGGGGATTCAGGATGTTGTTTCCGCTGTTGCCGGTCAGGATATTGATCAGCGCATTGCCGGCCCCGGCCAGGTCGGCCGTGCCCAGCAGCTCCAGGTTCTCGACATTGGCGGCCAGGCCGTGATGCACGGTGCTGCGCACCAGGTCGGTGCCGCCGCCCGATTGCTCCACTACCAGGTCGCCCGGGTTGTCGACATAGTAGGTATCGTCGCCGCCCAGACCCGTCATCGTGTCGGCGCCGGCAAGGCCGTCGATCGCATCGTTGTTGAGCCCGCCGTTCAGCACGTCATTTCCTGCGGTGCCCTGGACGAGAGATGGCAGGCTGCTGACGCTCAAGGTCTGGTCCGAGAACTGCAGGAACTCCGTGGACTGCACCAGGTCCGTGCCGTCCGCCCCGGTGACGATCACGTCGCCGTTGCCTGACTTGACGATCGAATAGCCTGCTCGGGACCCCGAGAAGACGGCGACATCGGCGCCCGCTCCACCGATCAGTACGTCATTGTCGGCGCCGCCGTTCAGCATATCGTCGCCGTCGCCGCCATCTAGCGTGTCGTTGCCGACGAGTCCTGCCAGTGAATTTGCGCCAGCATTTCCAATCAGGACGTTGTTTCCGGCATTGCCGGAAGCGCTGTGGCTGTCGCCGCCACCTAGGATCAAGTTCTCGACATTCGCCTGTAGGACGGCGTTGACCGTAGGCAGGCCACCGTGGAAAGGGGAGAGAACGAGGGTGTCCGTGCCCTCGCCCGCATCTTCAATCATTACATGTGTGTAGTCTGAGGTGTAGTACGTGTCGTTCCCCGCGCCACCGACAAATGTATCGCCAACACCGCCGCTGCCGCCTGTATCGTGGATTACATCGTCGCCATTGCCGCCATAGAGCGTGTCATAAGAGCTACCGCCCCATAACGTGTCATTGCCGTCAAGACCATAAAGCGTATTGCTGCCAGCAAAAGGCCCGTTGTATGTGCCGACGATTGTGTTATCGGCCGCGTTACCGATCCCGACAGTGCCCGTGCCGGCCAAAAATAGATTCTCGAAGTTAGCGTCGAGGGTGTAGGCGGTCGCCAGGAGGCTCTGGACCGTGTCAATTCCATTGTTCGCTACCTCGACAATTACATCGAGCGGCGAATCGATCTGATAGGTGTCGTTGCCCGCGCCACCGGCCATCGTGTCATTTCCGGCGCCGCCGCGTAGGTTATTGTTGCCCGAATTTCCCAGAAGGATATTGTCTGCGGAGTTTCCCCACACAAGGATCGATGAAATCCCGGTAAGCTCAACATTTTCGATGTTGGCCGCCACGGAAACGACGTCAATCGAACTGCGAATCCAGTCGGTGCCTTCGCCGCTGTTCTCAACGAGAGCAACGATATCGGTCGAGGAGTTGAAAAGATATGTGTCGTCGCCCATTCCCCCGATAAGGGTATCGGTGCCACGTGTACCGTCGAGGACGTCGTTGCCGTCGCCGCCGGCGAGGGTGTTGTTGCCGGCGTTGCCGATGATCGTGTTGTTGCCCGCATTGCCGGTTGCGTTCGTATTGGAAAAGCCGCCGGTCAGAATGACATTTTCGAGATTGCCGTCCAACGCCGAAACCGTCACGGCGCTCATCAGCAAGTCGGTTCCCTCACCCGCATTTTCCGTGACAACATCGCTCGCCGAGTCCACGACATAGGTGTCGTCGCCTGTGCCGCCGATCAGCGTATCGTTTCCCATTCCCCCGTCGAGTGTGTCATTGCCGCCATTGCCAATGAGGGTGTTGTTCGATCCGTTCCCAGCAATCGCATTGCTGTCACCATTTCCAATACCCGCAATTGCCGTGCCCGATAGCGTCAGATTCTCTACATCGGCCGTCAGCGTGTAGCTGAGCCCCGAAATGACCGTGTCCGTACCTTCACCTGCGTTCTCGAGCACTATGTCGCTTGCGTTGTCGAGCACGTAGGTGTCGTCGCCGGTCAGGCCGCCCATCGTGTCGGCGCCGGTGCCGCCGTCGATATAGTCGTTGCCCGCACCGCTGCCGATCGTGTCGTTGCCGCCCTGGCCGTTGAGCGTTTCGGCAAGCGAACTGCCGGAGATCACGTTGTTGGATGAATTGCCGTTGTAGATCGCGCCGGCAAAGCCGTTGAGGATCGTCAGCGGCTGAGCCCCCGCGATATCTGGCATCGTGTAAGCGAGGATGGCGCCCGTCGACCAATTGTAGATGGATACGATCCCGTTGATATCGTCTTGCTGCAACCCGCTGAGGCTCGTGTTCAGGAACGGGTTCATGATCGCGAGGTTGACGAACTCGTGATCCAGCCCCAGCGAATGACCTATCTCGTGCAGGACGGTCAGGTAAAATTCTTGCTGCGTGAGCGGTTCGCCGAGGTCGACAATCATGTTGCCGGCGAGCGGACTTTGAACGCCACCGTTTGCGGTCGGAAAATAGGTCTCGGCGAGCGTGTCTTCTTGCAAGTCGCCGAAGCCATCGATGAATTCAGCGGCGATGCGAATGTCGCTGATATACTGGCTGGCGCCGGCACCCCCGTTGTCCGCCACCTGGACGAACTTGATGTTGGCTACGGCAGACCAGGCATCGAACGCGCTTCTGATAACCGATGTGTAGTCGAAATTGAGGAAGCTCGAGAACGTGCCGCTCGTGATGCCGGGCAACACGTCCGGGAATCCCGTGTCGATCCCCGCACCCACGATGCTCCAGGTGACGATGCCGCCACTGTTGCCCAGGCCGGGCGTGTCCCATTTGTAATTCCCGGGGACCCGGACGAATTCCGCCGACGCGCCAAGCGCCGCCGGCCATCGGTCGGCGCGGCGAGAAGCGCGTCCGCGACGATCGACCCTGACGAGGCCGTCGGAAAATAGCTTTGCGGGTACCAGACCAATGAGTCTGGATCCCGCGACGGCGAATTGCGGCCGTCCTTATCCTCGTCTTCCACGCGGCGCCCCGACCCAGAACCCTGGATGCGCAACATTTACCTAAAATTGCGCAATCCATGGTAGTTATCGCGTGTCCCGCAAGTCAATCGGAGAACGATGCGCGCGGAGCGGGTGATTCGGCGGAATCGGGCGCTTTAACCATACTTGCCCCAGGGCGTGCGGCGATCGGACGCGCTGCCGAACCCCGGTGAATGGGGCGCGACGCCGGGTGTCGCGCGGCTTGATCCAAACGCGCGCCGGCGCCGTAAATCGTTCAATCGGGCGTCAAGCCGGCCGGCCGCCGCACCGCGATCACGTTGCGGTGGGGCGGCAATGACAGGATCAACGCGCCAGGGGTCGCCATGGTAGCTGTGTCGTTGGCTTGGTCGGGCGCGGTCGCGGGGGTGGTGCCGGCCGGGCTTGCGCGCGTGGGGCCGCGCGGGGACGGGGCATTGAAGCTCGACGAACAGACGATCGGCCTGTTGATCGAAACGGTCGCGCGGGACCAGGACCGCGATGCTTTCGCGGCGCTGTTCCGGCACTTCGCGCCGCGCCTGCGCGCGCTGGGCATCCGCGGCGGGGCCACGCCGGATTCGGCCGAGGAGCTGGCGCAGGAGACCATGATCGCGGTGTGGCGCAAGGCTGCGCTGTACGACCAGCGCCAGGCATCGGGCTCGACCTGGATCTTCACCATCATGCGCAACAAGCGCATCGACCTGTTCCGCGCCGAGCGCCGGCCCGAGACCGCGCCCGAGGAGATGGGCCTGGCGGTTGCCGACGGCCACGACGTCGAGAAGGCGGCCTCGGCCAACGAAGCGGCGGCCGAATTGCGCCGCCGGCTCGCCGCCCTGCCGCACGAGCAGTCGGCCGTGCTGCGCAAGGCCTATCTCGAGGACAAGACGCACGATGCGATCGCCCGCGAACTGCAGATCCCGCTCGGTACCGTGAAGTCCAGGATCCGCCTGGCGATCGAGCGCCTGCGCACGAGCATGGCAGGAATGAACTGATGATCCGCCACCATCCCCCCTGCGAGCTTCTGATGGACTACGCCAGCGGCGCGCTGGGCGAGCCGCGCGCGCTCGCCGTCGCCGCGCATGTCGGCCTGTGCGCCCTGTGCCGCACCGAGGTGGCGCGGCTCGAGGCCGTGGGCGGCGCGCTGGTCGAGGCCGAAGCCGAGACGTCCGCCGCGCGCGACGACCAGCTGCTGCAGGCGACGTTCGATCGGCTGGACCGGCCGGAGGCGGCAGGCGCGCCCGTACCGGCGGGACCGGACGACGCCACGCGCCGGCTGCTGCCCTCGGCGGTCTGGCCCTATGTCGCGGGCGGCATCGACCGGCTGGCGTGGAAGACGGTCGGCATCGGCGTGCGCGAGGCGGTGCTGGCGCCGGGCGGATCGGCGCTGCGCGTCAGCCTGTTGCGCATCGCGCCCGGCCGCGCCGTGGCGAAGCACACCCATGGCGGCGCGGAGCTGACCCTGGTGCTGGCCGGCGGGTTCACCGACGGCGGCGAACATTACGCGCGCGGCGACTTCGCGCTGGCCGACCAGGCGGTAGACCATCGTCCGGTCGCCGATCCGGGCGAGGATTGCCTGTGCCTGGCCGTGCGCGAGGGGCCGATGCGGCTGACCGGCGCCATCGGGCGGTTGATAATCCTGTTCCTGCGCACGTGATCCGGTCGGCCGCGCGACGCGTGTAGCGGACATCGGCGAATGGACGCGGCGCTCGGCCGATATTTCGACCGCCGATTCCTGCGCCCGCTCGACGTGGCGGTGATCGGCGCGGGCGTCGCCGGCCTGTCGGCGGCATGGCTGATCGGCACGCGCCACCGCGTCAGCGTGTTCGAGCATGATGCGCGCGCCGGCGGCCACTGCAACACGGTCGACGTGCCGGGCCGGGATGGCCCGATAGCGGTCGACACCGGCTTCATCGTCTACAACGAGCCGAACTACCCGAACCTCGCGGCGCTGTTCCGGCATTTCGACGTGCCGACCCGGCCGAGCGAGATGTCCTTCGCGGCCTCGCTCGACGGCGGGCGGTTCGAATATTCCGGCTCGGGCCTGAAGGGGCTGCTGGGCCAGCCCGGCAACCTGCTGCGCTCGCGCTTCTGGTCGATGCTGCGCGACCTCCGGCGCTTCTATCGCGAAGCGCCGGCACTGCTCGACCGTGCCGACGCGGACCTTCCGAGCCTCGACGATTTCCTGCGGCTGGGCGGCTATGGCGAGGCTTTCGTGCGCGATCACCTGCTGCCGATGGGGGCGGCGATCTGGTCGACCGCCGCGGCCGACATGAGGGCCTATCCCGCCGCCGCCTATATCCGCTTCCACGCCAACCACGGGCTGCTGCAAGTGACCGGCCGGCCGCAATGGCGCACGGTCGATGGCGGCAGCCGCCAGTACGTGCGAGGGTTGCTGCGAACGCTGGAAGCTCGCGTGCTGACCGGCAGCCGCGTGGCGCGCGTCGCACGCCGGAACGGGCGCGTCGTGCTGACCACGGCGCAGGGCGTGTCGGCGACGTTCGATCGCGTGGTCATCGCCGCCCATGCCGACCAGGCGCTGGCGATGCTGGCCGATCCGACCGCGGAAGAGCGCCGCCTGCTGGGCGCGATGCGCTACACTTCCAACCGCGCCGTGCTGCATGGCGATTCCCGGCTGATGCCGAAGCGCCGCCGGGTGTGGTCGAGCTGGAACTACATCGCGGACGATCGCGCCGATGCGTCGTCGGCGCCCTGCGTCACCTACTGGATGAACCGGCTGCAAAGCCTCGACACGGATCACCCCGTGCTGGTGACCTTGAACCCGCGCCGCCCGCCCGATCCCCGGCTGGTGCATGCGCAGTTCGACTACGCGCATCCCGCCTATGACCACGCCGCGCTCCAGGCGCAGCGCGCGCTGTGGAGTCTGCAAGGCGTCGGCAACATCTGGTACTGCGGCAGCTATTTCGGCGCGGGATTCCACGAGGACGCGCTGCAATCGGGCCTGGCCGTCGCCGAGGAACTCGGCGGCGTGCGGCGCCCCTGGATTGTTGCGGACGAATCCGGCCGCATCCACTTGTCCGCACGCAGTGAGCCCGTGGCATGAGCGCGGCGCCGCGCTCCTGCCTCTATTTCGGTACGGTCATGCACCAGCGCCTGCGGCCGCGCCGGCACCGACTGAACTACCGCGTGTTCACGCTCTACGTGGACCTCGATGAGCTGCCGGCGCTGCATCGCCGGCTGCGCTTCTTCTCGCACAACCGCTTCAACCTGCTCGCCCTGCACGACGCCGACCACGGCGACGGCGCGCAAGCTCCCGCCGCCTGGGTGCGCCAGCAGCTCGCGACGGCCGGCATCGACACCCGGGGCGGGCGCATCGGGCTGCTGTGCTATCCGCGCCTGCTCGGTTACGCGTTCAATCCGATCAGCGTCTATTTCTGCTTCGATTCCTGCGACGCGCTGGCGGCCGTGCTGTACGAGGTCCACAACACGTTCGGCGAGCGCCATTCCTACCTGATGCGGGTCGAGCCGGGCGCGCCGGAGCCGGTCAGGCATCGCTGCGCCAAGCGCTTCCACGTCTCGCCCTTCATCGCGATGGAGGCGACCTATCACTTCCGCCTGCGCCCGCCGGGCGAGCGGCTGTCGATCGCGATCGCCGAGACCGATGCCGGCGGGCCGTTGCTGCATGCCGCCACGACCGGCGAACGGACGCCGCTGACCGACGCCCGGCTCGTCGCGGCGCTGCTGCGCTATCCGCTGATGACCGTGAAGGTGATCGCCGGGATCCACTGGGAAGCGCTGAAGCTTTGGCTCAAGGGCGTCGCCGTGCATCGCAAACCCGCGCCGCCCGCGACGCCGGTCACCATCGTGCCGGCCGGCGGCCCGGCGGAGCGGGAGGGTCGATGAGCACGGAGCTCGGCCCGGGGCTCGTCGCCGGCGAAGCGCGGATCGCGCTGCTCGACCGCGCGCTCGCGCGCGCCACGACGATGGTCGCCCGTGTGGTCACGCGCGGCTGCATCGGCCTGGTCCTGCCGGACGGATCGCGCTTTCCCGCCCGAGACCGCAGCGGCGCGCCGACCGCCGAGATCGAGTTGCGGCGCTATCGCATGCTGCGGCGCCTGCTGACCGACGGCGGCATCGGCTTTGCCGAAGCCTATATCGAGGGCGACTGGGATACGCCCGATCTCGCCCGGTTGATCGCGGTGCTGGCGGGCTGCCAGCGCTCCGCCGGCGGCTTCGTGCCGCGCGCGCCCTGGCACCGCCTGCTGCATCTCGTGCGCGGCAACACGCGGCGCGGCAGCCGGCGCAACATCGCGGCGCATTACGATCTCGGCAACGACTTCTTCCGCTGCTGGCTCGATCGGGGCATGACCTATTCTTCGGCCATCTTCGCCGACGCGGACGAAAGCCTGGAGCAGGCCCAGGCCCGCAAGTACCGTCGCCTGGCCGCGATGCTCGCGCTCCGGCCCGGCATGCGCGTGCTCGAGATCGGCTGCGGCTGGGGCGGGTTCGCCGAGATGGCGGCGCGCGACTATGGCTGCCACGTGACGGGCCTGACCCTGTCGCGCGAGCAGCTCCGCTTCGCCGAGCGGCGCATCGCTGAGGCCGGGCTTTCCGATCGCGTCGAGCTGCGGCTGCAGGACTATCGCGACGTGCGGAGCGAATTCGACCGCGTGGCGTCGATCGAGATGTTCGAGGCGGTGGGCGAGCGCCATTGGCCGGTCTTCTTCGACACGCTGCGCGCCCGGCTGAGGCCGGGCGGCGTGGCCGCGCTGCAGATCATCACCATCGCCGACCAGCGCTTCGCCCGCTATCGCCGGCGCGCGGATTTCATCCAGCGCTACATCTTCCCCGGCGGCATGCTGCCCTCGCCCGCGGCCCTGGCGCGGGCGATCGATGCCGCGGGCCTGAGCCTGGCCGCGAGCGAGACCTTCGCTTCCGGCTATGCGCGCACGCTGGCCGCGTGGCATCGCGCTTTCGACCGCGCCTGGCCACAAATCGCCGCGCTCGGCTTCGACGAACGCTTCCGCCGGATGTGGCAATACTACCTCGCCTATTGCGAGGGCGGGTTCCGCGCCGGCACGGTCGATGTCGGCCAGTACCGCATCGAGCGGCCGTGAGCGACGCCATTCATGGTTCGAGACGCCCGCTTCGCGGCCTTTTCACCATGACGCGACAGAAATGCGTGGCAACCGCGTTCGCGTCATTCTGAGCAGGGCCAAGGGCGCGTCTCGAAGGATGATGAACCGTGTTCCCTACCGCACCAGCCGCCGCGTGACGGCGAAGTAGAGCGGGTAAGGCAGCAGGCGCAGCAGCTTCAGCAGCAGCGCGAAGCGACGCGGAAAAGCGATCTCGAAGCGGTCGCTCCCCAGCCCGGCGACGATGCGTTGCGCCGCATCGTCGGCTTCGATCAGGAACGGCATGGGGAAGTCGTTGCGGTCGGTCAGCGGCGTGCGCACGAAGCCTGGGTTGATCACCTGCAGCACGACGTTATGGCGCGCCAGGTCGGGCCGCAGCGCCTCGCACATGTTGATCAGCGCCGCCTTGGTCGCGCCATAGGCCGCTGCGCTGGGGAGTCCGCCGTAGCCCGCGACCGAGGCCACCACCGCGATCCGCCCGGCCCGGCGGGCGACGAAGCGCGGGGCCAGCGCGGCCAGCCCGTTCACCGCGCCCATCAGGTTGGTCTCGATCAATCGGCGAAAGGGCCGGGTGACGAAATTCGCCGCCGTCACCGGCAGATGGGCGCCGGCGTTGAGCACGGCCTGGCCGATCGGCCCGAGCTCGGCTTCGATCGCCTCGACCGTGGCGCGCACCGCTGGCTCGTCGGTGACATCCAGCGCGAAGGGCACGATGCGACCGCGCCCAGCCGCGGCCTCGGCCGCCAAACCTGCCAGATCGTCGGCGGTGCGCGCGCTGGCCGCCACCGTGGCGCCGCGCTGCGCCAGCAGCAGCGCCACGGCGCGGCCGATGCCCTTGCCCGCGCCCGTGATCCAGACCACCCCTGCCATGCGCCTGCCTCCCATCGGGTGATACGGCCGGGAGAGGCTATCAGACCATCGCCCCGCATCTGCTATAGAACGGCGGGGAGGGGCGCTGGACCTGTGAACCTGAAGCAGATCGAGGCGTTCTACTGGATCGCGCGGCTCGGGAGTTTCCACGCGGCGGCGCGGCACTTGCGCGTGGCGCAGCCCTCGGTCTCCGCGCGGGTGCGCGAACTCGAACGGCACCTCGACGTCAACCTGTTCGACCGCTCGGGCCGCAACGCGCGGCTGACGCCCAAGGGGCGCGAGCTGATGGCCTATGCCGGGCAGATGCTGGCCTTGGCCGGCGAGGTCGAGCAGCAGATCGGCAGCCGCACCGCCCTGGTCGGGCGCGTGCGCTTCGGCCTCACCAGCATTCCCGCCGTGACCTGGATGCCGAAGCTGCTGCACCGCATGGCCAAGGCCTATCCCGGCATCGATGCCGAGTTCGTCGTCGAATCCAGCGAGAACATGCGCGCGCAGTTGCTGCGCGGCGAGCTGGACGTGGCGTTCCTGGCGGGGCCGCTGTCCGAGCCCAGCCTGGTCACGGAATCGCTGGGCGCGGTCGCCATGAGCTGGCTCGCCAGCCCGTCGCTGGGGCTGGAAACCCGGCCGCTGCGCCCGCAGGACCTGGTCGACGTGCCGATCATCACCGATGTGCGCGGCAGCTTCCTGCACGGGCTGGCCTTGGAATGGTTCCGGCACGGCGGCGTCGAGCCGCGCCGCCAGCATGCCTGCTCCAGCCTGCCGACGCGCCTGCAGCTCGCGCGCGCCGGTCTGGGCATCGCGATGGCGACGCCCAACGTCGCCGCGCGCGAGATCGCCGAAGGCGCGCTGCGCCTGGTGATCGCCGACCCGCCGCTGCCCGAGCTTGAATACGTGATTGCGGTGGCCGGCGGCGCGCGCACGCCGACGGTCAGCGTGCTGCTGGAACTCGCGCGCGAGGCGATCGGTGAGGAGCCGAGATTCGATATCGCCGGGAAATCCTATCGTGAATGATAGATATAGTCGATCAAAGCCCTGAGAATTGGCTTTTTTTGAATAATTATCTTGACCTACCGGTGCGCTTGTTCCGAAGAATAACGGCAACAAGGACCGCGCCAGGGTCGGTCGCGGAGAACGAAACGGGAGGATAAAGACCATGAGAACGATGGGCCATGCGATCGCGGCACTTGCCATTCTCGCGCCGCTGGCAGCGGCAGGCGCGGCCGACCTGCGCGTCGGCTATTCCTCGGACATCACCACGCTCGATCCGGCCAACCACCGCAGCCGCGTGACCGAAGGGCTGGTCCACAACATCTACGACGCGGTCATCACGCGCACCGACGACATGAAGGTGGTGCCGGAGATCGCGCAGAGCTTCACCCAGATCGACGCCACCACCTATGAGGCGAAGATCCGGCCGGGCATCAAGTTCCAGGACGGCAGCGCGCTGACCGCCGAGGACGTGAAGTTCACCTTCGACCGGCTGACCAAGGACAACGCGATGGGCGGCAAGACCAGCCCGCGCGCCAGCCTGGTCGGGCCGCTGGCCGACACGATCGTCGTCGACCCGCTGACCGTGCGCTTCAAGCTGAAGAACCCCTGGCCGATCTTCCCGGCCTACCTGCCGTTCAACCAGGTGGTCAGCAAGGCCTTCGTCGAGAAAGTCGGCACCGACGGCATGGCGACCCAAGCGATGGGATCGGGCCCGTTCAAGCTGGTCGAATGGCGCCGCGGCGATTCCATCATCCTCGAACGCTTCGCCGGCTACTACGGCGGCGCCACCGACATCCCGCCGGCCGGCCCGGCGCGGGTCGACCGCGTGATCTTCAAGGTGATCCCCGAGGCCGCCTCGCGCGTGGCCGCGCTGCTGGCGGGCGAGGTCGACCTGATCGACGAACTGCCGCAGCACATGATCAAGCAGATCGAGGGAAATCCGCGGACCCAGGTCCTGAAGACCAACGGCACGCGCAGCTTCTTCATCGACC
This sequence comes from Alphaproteobacteria bacterium, assembly GCA_020846275.1. GTDB lineage: Bacteria > Pseudomonadota > Alphaproteobacteria > JAEULC01 > JAEULC01 > JAEULC01. The sequence continues at coordinate 12,998 of JADLEG010000175.1, read as the reverse complement.
TCAACAACAAGAAGCCGCCGTTCAACGACGCGCGCGTGCGCCAGGCGGCGAACCTTGCGGTCAACCGCCAGCTCATCATCGACCGCATCCTCAGCGGCCTGGCCGTGCCGCTGGCCACGCTGATCAGCCCCGATTCCTACGGCTACAACGCATCGCTGAAGCCCTATGCCTACGATCCGGCCAAGGCCAAGGCGCTCTTGGCCGAGGCCGGCTATCCGAATGGCGTCGAGGTCACGATCGACGTCGACAACGCCTTCAAGGACCAGGCCGAGGCGGTCGCCGCCTCGATGAGCCAGGCCGGGTTCAAGGCCGGCGTGCGGCTATGGGAGCGCACGGCGCTGACCGACCTGTGGAAGGATCCCGAGAAGCACGACCGCCAGATGCAGTTCCGCTCCTGGGGCGACGGCGCGCTCGACCCCGTGGGCATCTTCGTGCCGGTGCTGAAGTCCAAGGACCGTGGCAACTTCTCGGGCTACAGCAACGCCGAGGTCGACGCCCTGCTCACGGCGGCCGACACCGAGACCGACGTCGCCAAGCGTTCGAAGCAATACGAGGACGCGCAGGCGATCATCTACAAGGAAGCGCCGCTGCTCTACCTGTGGCTGCCGCAGGACATCTACGGCGCCAGCAAGCGGCTGAAGTCCTGGAACCCCTCGCCGCGCGGCATCGTCAAGCTGCACCGCGCCGCGATCGACGGCTAGGGCGTGCCGGCGGCATGAGTCCGCTGGGGGTCGTCGAGCGGCTGCTGCAGCTCGTCCCGGTCCTGCTCGGCATCAGCATCGTCGTCTTTTTCATGATGGCGCTGACGCCGGGCGACCCGGTCGAATTGATGCTGGGCGACGCGCGCGCGACCGACGAGCAGCGCCAATCGCTGCGCCACGACATGGGGCTGGACCGTCCCATGCACGAACGCTTCCTGGTGTTCCTGCGCAACGCCGCGACCGGCGAGTTCGGCATGAGCTTCCATCACCGCCGGCCGGTCCGCCAGGTGATCCTCGAGCGCCTGCCGGCGACGATCGAGTTGACCTTGGCCGCCCTGGTCATCGCGCTCGTCGTGGGCATCGGGCTCGGCGTACTCGCGGCGGTGCGGCGCGACAGCTGGATCGACCGCCTTTCCACCGTCACCGCGCTTGTCGGCGTATCGATGCCGGGATTCTGGTTCGGCATCCTCTTGATCCTGCTGTTCGCGGTCACGCTGGGCGCGCTGCCGGTCTCGGGCCGGATCGGCTACGAGGGCGAGGTGCCGTTCGTCACCGGCCTGCTGCTGGTCGACACGCTGGTGGCCAGCAAGTTCGCGAGCTTCTTCGACGCGCTGCGCCACCTGCTGCTGCCGGCCGTCACGCTGGGCCTGGCGATGGCGGCGCTGTTGATGCGGGTCACGCGCAGCGCGATGCTCGAGGCGCTGGCCCAGGACTACGTGACCTTCGCCGAGGCCAAGGGCATCAGCCGCGCGCGCATCTTGTTCCGCCACGCGCTGAAGAACGCGCTGATTCCCACCGTCACCGTGGCGGCGATCGAAACCGGCACGCTGCTCGGCGGCAACATGATCGTCGAGACGGTGTTCGGCTGGCCCGGCCTGGGGCGGCTGGTCGTTGAGGGCATCTTCACCCGCAACTACCCGCTGGTGCAGGCGGCCGTGCTGCTCTACGCGGTGATCTACGTCCTGCTCAATCTCTGCGCCGACCTGCTCTACGCCACGCTGAACCCGCGGGTGCGGTCGTGAGCGTGCAGGCGGTCGAGGCGCGCGCCCCGGCGAAGGCGGCGACGGACGCCGTGGCGCAGCCGGTGGAATCGATCTTCATCGCCAATCTGCGCGACTTCCGGCGCAACCGCCTGGCGGTCGCCTCGGTCGCGATGGTCGGGCTGTTCGCGCTGATGGCGATCTTCGCCCCATACCTGGCGCCGCACGACCCCTACGCATCCGACCTGTTCCGCCGCTTGCAGCCCCCGGCCTGGCTCGACGGCGGCGAATGGGCCTATCCGATGGGCTGCGACGGGCTGGGCCGCGACATCCTAAGCCGCGCGATCTACGGCGCGCGGGTGTCGATGACCATCGGCGTCGCCGTCATGATGGTCGCGGCCATGGCCGGGATGATTGCCGGGCTGGCGGCCGGCTACCTGCGCGGCTGGACCGACATCGCGATCTCGCGCGTGGTCGACGTGCTGCTGGGCTTCCCCTACCTGATCCTCGCGATCGGCCTGATGGCGGCGATGGGCCCGGGCCTCGGCAACATCGTGCTCGCGCTCGCCATCAAGGAATGGGTGCTGCCCTGCCGCGTCGCCCGCGCCGAGACGCTGGCGGCGCGCGAGATGGAGTATGTCGAGGCCGCGCGCGCGCTCGGCGCCTCGCGCCTGCACATCATGCTGCGCGAGATACTGCCCAACATCCTGTCGCCCCTGATCGTGGTCTGCACGATGCGCATGGCCTGGATCATCATCATGGAGGCGAGCCTCTCCTTCCTCGGCCTCGGGGTGCAACCGCCGGTGCCGTCCTGGGGCTCGATGGTGGCCGACGGCCGGCAGTTCCTGATCGGCGCGTGGTGGGTCTCGACGCTTCCCGGCGTGATGATCCTGCTGCTGGTGCTGGCCATCAACCTGGCCAGCCAGGGACTGCGCGACGCCTTCGATCCGCGGATGCGGACATGAGCGATCCGGCGCTGCTTGCGATCCGCGGCCTGCGCACCTGGTTCACCACGCGCCAGGGCGTCGTCAAGGCGGTCGACGGCGTCGACCTGGACGTGCTGCCGGGCGAATGCCTGGGCGTGGTCGGCGAATCCGGCTCGGGCAAGACCGCGACCTTCCTGTCGGTACTCGGGCTGGTGAAGCCGCCCGGGCGCATCGAGGCCGGGCAGATCATCTTCGGCGGGCGCGACCTCGCGCAACTGCCGGCGGCGGAGCTGCGCGCGCTGCGCGGGCGGGACATCGCCATCACGATGCAGGACGCGCTGACCGCGCTCAACCCGGCGCTGACCGTGGGCGAGCAGATCGTCGAGACGATCCGCGCGCACGACCGCGGCGTCGCCGGCCCTGCGGCGGCGCGCGCGCGGGCGGTGGAGCTGCTGCGCCTGGTCGGCATGCCCGAGCCCGAGCGGCGCCTCGGCGACTATCCGCACCAGTTCTCCGGCGGCATGCGCCAGCGCGTGATGATCACGATCGCGCTCAGCTGCCGGCCCAAGCTGCTGATCGCCGACGAGCCGACCACCGCGCTCGACGTGACGATCCAGGCCCAGGTGCTCGACCTGATCGCGACGATGCGCCGCCAGCTCGGCATGAGCGTGGTGCTGATCAGCCACAATCTGGGCGTCGTCGCCGAGTATTGCGACCGCGTGGCGCTGATGTACGCCGGCCAGGTCGTCGAATCCGGCCCGACCCGCGCGGTGATCGCGGCGCCGAGGCATCCCTACACCCAGGGCCTGCTGCGCTCGATGCCGCTCTTGTCCGATCCCGACCGGCCGATCCGGCCGATCGCGGGGCAGGTGCCCGACCTGATCGACCTGCCCGAGGAGTGCCGCTTCCTGCCGCGCTGCCCGCATGCGGCCGATGCCTGTCGCCACGATATCAGGCTGCTGCCGGCGGGCGCCGGACGCTGGGCGCGCTGCGTGAGGATCGCCGCATGACCGCCGCGCTGCAGGAGGCGCGCCCGCTGGTCGCCGTGCGCGGGCTGCATAAGCACTACGACCTGCGCCGCGGCCTCAGACGCCTGGTCGACCGGCCGGCGCAGCACACCGTGCGCGCCTTGGATGGCGTGACGCTCGACATCAGGCGCGGCGAGACGCTGGGCGTGATCGGCGAAAGCGGCTGCGGCAAGAGCACGCTCGGCCGCACCGTGCTGCGCCTGCTCGAACCGACCTCCGGCAGCGTAGCGTTCGACGGGGTCGAGCTTTCGACGCTCGACCCGGCAGCGATGACCGTCATGCGCCGGCACATGCAGATCATATTCCAGGATCCTTATGCCTCGCTGAACCCGCGCCGCACGGTCGAGCAGATCGTCGGGCTGGGCATCGCCATCCACGCGCGCAACACCGCGCACGAGACGCGCGAGCGCGTGGCCGACATGCTGCAGCGCGTGGGCCTGTCGCCCGCGCATATGCGCCGCTACCCGCACCAGTTCTCCGGCGGCCAGCGCCAGCGCATCGGCATCGCGCGGGCGCTCGTGGTCAAGCCGCAGTTCGTGGTCTGCGACGAGCCGGTCTCGGCGCTCGACGTATCGATCCAGGCGCAAATCCTGGCGCTGCTCGCCGAACTCAAGCGCGAATTGGGGCTGACCTATCTCTTCATCTCGCACGACCTGGCCGTGGTCGGCCATGTGAGCGACCGCGTCGCCGTGATGTACCTGGGCCAGGTGGTCGAGCTGGGGCCGGCGCGCGCCCTGCTCAAGTCGCCCGCGCACCCCTATACCCAGGCGCTGCTGGCGGCGGTGCCCCGCGTCGAGGCGGGCGGCGGCGAGCGCCAGCGCCTGCAGGGCGACGTGCCGTCGCCGCTCCGCCCGCCTTCGGGCTGCCGCTTCCACACGCGCTGCCCGCATGCCATGGCGAAGTGCAGCGCGATCGCGCCGACGCCGGTCATGGTCGCGCCGGGTCACGCCGTCGCCTGCCACCTGCACGAAGGAGCGCCCGCATGACGTCGCGCGCATCCCAAGCGGTCGCGGCCGAGCCGCTGCTGCTGGCGGGCGATGCCTTCGCGCGCGGCACGGCGCAGGCGCGCCTGTGCCCGGACATGGTGGCGCCGGTGCGTCACGCGATCGAGCATCGCCTGGCCGAAACGGCGGCCGCGCTGGGGCGTCTGGCGGTCAGGCGCTTCATTGCCGGCCAGTACGCCTTCACCCGGCGCGTATATCCGGCGATCCTCGAGGAGATCAGCGGCATCGCCGAGGGCTTCGGCGTGCCCGAGACGACGCTGTTCGACTACCTGCATTGCTCCAGCGCGATGGACATGGCGGCGCTGCGCGAGCGCAATCCCGATGGCTGCACGTCCTTCGCCGTTACGCTCGGCGCCGGCGCGGTCCTGGCCAAGAACCGTGACTACCGCACGGAGCACGTCGCGATCCAGCGCGTCATGCTGCATCGCGACCCGGCCTGGGGCGGCCGCGCGATGCTGGTGCTGGGCTCGCTCGGCAGCCCGGGCAATTTCTCCTCGGGCATGAACAGCGACGGGCTTGCCGTGTCCGACACCGCCAGCCGCACCACGGATATGGGCGTCGGCCTGCACCGCTATTTCCTGCTCACCCGGCTGCTGGCGGATTGCGCGGATGTCGAGCAGGCGCTCGCCTTGATCCGGGGCACGACCCACACCGGCAGCGGCCTGCTGATCCTGGCCGACGCCAAGGGCGCGGTCGCGGCGGTCGAGCTGGGCCATCGCCAGGTCGGGATCGAGCAGCACCGCGCGGGGCGCGTCGGGCGGACCAACCACTTCGTCACCCGCGACATGGCGGCCGCCAATCTTCTAGCTGCCGACAGCGCGGCCAGCCGCACCAATTCCGAGCGGCGCTGGTCGGTGCTGCCGGCATTGCTGGGCGAGCTGGGCGACAATCCCGGCGTCGATGCCGTCGGCGGGCTGCTCGCCTATCACGGCGGCCAGGGCGGCGCGGCCTTCTGCCGCCATGGCGGCGACGATCTCAGCGCGACCATCGCCGGCGCGATCTACCTGACGCGCGAGCGGCGGATGCTCGCCGCCCTCGGCAATCCCTGCGCGTCGCCGTGGCGGCGCTACGCGTTCAAGCCGGCCGCCTCGGCGGCGGCGGCGCAATAGGTTTCATCACCGGGAGTCTTTCTGCATGACCGCGATCAAGATCCTCTGCCCCACCGGCCACCTGGCCTTCACGCCGCTGGAGAAGGGCAGCTTCCTTCTGGGCTGCGAGCAGAAGCCCGATTTCATCATCGCCGACGCGGGATCGTGCGACATGGGTCCGCGGCCGCTCGGCGCCGACCAGCATGTGAGCCTGGCGGCCTGGCAGCGCCACGACCTCGAGGTGATGCTGGTACAGGCGCGCAAGCTGGGCGTGCCGATGATCGTGGGCTCGGCCTCCGACACCGGCACCGATCGCGGCGTCGACCAGTTCGTCGGCATGATCCGCGACATCGCCGCCGAGCATCGCCTGGCGCCGTTCAAGTTGACGGCGATCTACGCCGAGCAGTCGATCGACGAGCTGAAGCGCAAGCTCGCGGGCGGCGCGCGCATCGAGGGGCTTGACGGCCGGCCCGACGCCGACCTCGCCACGCTCGGCCGCACCACGCGCGTCGTCGCGGTGATGAACGCCGAGCCGATCCGCGCCGCGCTCGCCGGCGGCGCCGACGTCGTGATCGCCGGGCGCAGCAGCGACTGCGCGCTGTTCGCGGCACCCCTGCTCGATGCCGGCTTCTCGCCGGGCATCAGCTACTACACCGGCAAGCTGATGGAATGCGCCTCGTTCTGCGCCGAGCCCTACATGGGCAAGGAATCGATCCTCGGCCGCGTCGAGGGCGAGGCGGTCTGCGTGACCGCGATGCATCCCGGCCAGCGCTGCACCCCGGCGTCGCTCGGCAGCCACGCCATGTACGAGCGCACCAATCCCTTCCGCGAGGACGTGGCCGGCGGCCATATCGACATGACGAACTGCCGCTACGAGCAGGTCGACCCCAAGACGACCCGCGCCAGCGGCCAGGTCTTCGTCAAGGCGCCGACCGTCAAGGTGAAGCTGGAGGGCGCCGGAAAGGTCGGCGAGCGGCGCCTGGCGGTGATCGGCATCCGCGACCCGCACACGATCCAGCTGATCGACAAGGCAATCGCCTGGGCCAAGGGCAAGGTCGCCGAGCGCTTCGGCCCGATCGGAGAGGGCTATGACGTCTTCTATCACCTCTATGGCCGCAACGCGGTGATGAAGGACCTCGATCCCGCGCCCGAGATGAAACCGCACGAGCTCGGCATCGTGGTCGAGGCCATCCACCGCGACGGCGAGAAAGCGGCGGAAATCGCGGCGCTCGCGGCCCGCAACATGTTCTACGCCCGCCTGCCCGAGACCAAGGGCACGGCCGGCGCCGCGGCGCTGATGTCGGACGAGATCCTGATCGGCGAGGCCGCCTACGAATGGACGCTCAACCACGTGATCGAGGTCAAGAACGCCATGGAACTGTTCCGCACGCGCACGATGACGGTCGACGGCTCGGGCCTGAAGGAGGCGGTGTGATGGCCACGCTGCGCGAGCTTGCTTCGACGATCCGCTCCAAGAACGCGGGCGTCGATCACATCACCTTCGACATCATCTGCCGCGAGCGCGCGAACTTCGATCGCGTGCGCAACAGCAACGTGCTGAGCCGCGAGGGCGTGGCGGCGCTGTTCAACATTCCGGTCGAGCGGGTATCGCACTTCACCGTGTTCGAGCCGGCCAACGCGATCAAGTTCACGATCCGGCGTCTGAAGCCCAGCGGCAGCCCCGGGGAAACCGACGTCTTCGGCTCGCAGCAATACGCGCCGCTGTTCGACGTCGTGATCCCCTAGGATCGCCCTCCGGCGCGGCCGCTAGCGGACGTAGCGGACGTCCAGTACGCGACCGGTCTCGGCCGACACGACCAGCGTGACCGCCCGGTTCTCGCCGTCGCGGGCGCGCGCCTTGTAGTGGCCGCGCTCGAAGGTGACGTCCTTGATCCGGTGATAGCCCTGGCGCGCAAGGCTCATCTCTATCTGGTTCTCGTTCAGGACGATCGGCGCATAGACGACCGGCGCGGGCGGCGCGGCCTGGTACTGATTCTGGCGCCGGTACTGGCGCGCGTCCTGATACGGGTACTGGTATAGGGGCTGGTCCTGGTACTGCGGCACTTGGGCCGGCGAATAGAAGGTCAAAGCGCCTGTCGCGGGATCATAGCCGTAGTCCTGCACATAGCCCGGCATGGGACCGCGGTTCATCGCCGGCGCGTCCGCCGGCGACGGCGGGATCACGTGGTTGTCCGACTCCGCCATCGCCGGCAGGGCGGCAAGCCCGGCGACCAGGCAGAGGGACAGGGCGGCAAGGCGGGTGCGGGTCGTGGTCATGGTTGTCTCCCTTCTTGTGATGCGGGGAGAATGCCCGCGCCGCCCTGAATGGCGGCTGAACGCCCGCAAGTGCCGGAAATTCCTAGCGGCCGACCTTGCGCAGCGCGAAGGGCAGGGCGATGAACCCCACCAGCACCGCGAACCACAGGGTTACGACGCGGATCACGGCGGTGGCCGCGACCGCCGCCGCGCTCGGCACGCCGAGCGCCAGCAGCATGCCGAGCATGCTGAATTCCGCGCCCGCCAGGCCCCCGGGCAGCATGGTGACGACGCCCGCCAGGGTCGCCAGCGTGAACACCAGCACCGAGGCCGCCGCGGACAGGTCGGCCGCCAGCCGCCCGAGCAGCAGGTGGAAGGCAAGCCCCTCGGTCAGCCAGCTCGCCAGGCTCAGCACCAGCACCCCGGCATAGACGCGCCGGTCCGATAGCCGCCCCATCTGGCGCAGGGCCACGCGGATGCGCGCGAACAGCCGCGGCGCGCGGCGGGTCATGCCATAGGCGGCGCCGGTCATCCACAGGAACGGGCGGGGCGCGAAGAACACCAGGTTGAGCGCCAGCGCGCCGGCCAGCGCCATCACGCTGAGCAGCAGGTACTTGCCGATCAGCAGCGCCGCCAGCGAGGCGATGATGGCGATCGCCACCACGTCGGACAGCCGGTCGACGAACAACAGCGGCGCGATCTTCTCGTAGCGGAAGCCGCCATACTTGCGCAGCAGCCACAGGCGCAGCACCTCGCCGACCCGGCCCGGCGTCAAGGTCATCGAGAAGCCGGCCAGGAAGAAGCCGGCATGGACCAGGACCGGCACGTCGATCCCCAGCGCGCGCGCCGCCAGGTGCCAGCGCAGGAAGCGCAGGGTGAAGCTGGCGAGCGCCATGCCCAGCAGCAGCGCCATCAGCCCGGCGTCGATGCGGGCCAGGCTCGCCAGCAACTCCGCGCCGCCCGATCCCAGCCCGGCCGCCAACACCGCGACGGCGAATACCGCCAGCGTCACCAAGACCCAGCGTTCGGCCCGCCGGCGGTCCGGCAGGCCGCCCGGCGTTGCGGATCTCGGGGAGCTCACGGGCGGTGGGTTCCAGGCGGCCAGTTTTTGACACGTCGCGCGCCGGCATAGTATGGCTAATTCGTTAATTATCCCATTGCTTTGGCGTAACACTGCCAACCCGCGAGAGGATGGGGTTAACCCTCGAGTGACGGGTTGACCCCATAGTCGCCGTGATGGATCGACCGCTCGCGATGGACCAATCCGCGACCGCGCCGGCCTTGGGCGGGCGCAAGCCGCCATTGTGCGTCGACCTGGACGGCACGCTGATCCGCAGCGACACGCTGGTCGAGGGGATCGGCAACCTGCTCGGCGACTGGCGGGCCTGGATCCGCCTGCCGCTCAGACTCGCCCGCGGCCGCGCGGCGCTGAAGCAGCATGTCGCCGACGCCGCGGCGATCGACCCCCAGCTGCTGCCCTACGACGAACGAATGCTGGCGATGATCCGCGCCGCGCGCGCCGAGGGCCGCGAGGTGGCGCTGGTCACCGCCGCCGACCGGCGCATCGCCGATGCGGTGGCCGACCACCTGGGCCTGTTCGACACGGTGCTCGCCTCGGACGGCGCGGTGAACCTGAAGGGCCGCGCCAAGGCCGAGGCGCTGGTGGCGCGCTACGGCGAGAAGGGCTTTGTCTACGCCGGCAACGATTCCAGCGATCTCGCCATCTGGCGCCGCGCCGCGGCGGCGGTGGTGGTGAACGCCCCGTCCAGCCTGGTCGCGCGGGCGCGGCGCGCCGGGATCGTCGAGCAGGTGCTGGATCATCCCGGCGGCACGGCCAAGGCGCTGCTGCGCGCCGCCCGGCCCTACCAATGGGTCAAGAACCTGCTGGTGTTCGTGCCGATCATCACCGCGCATGCCTTGTCCGACCTGTCGGCCTGGCGCCGGGCGATCCTGGCCGCGATGGCCTTCTCGCTGGTCGCCTCCGCCATCTACGTCATCAACGACATCAGCGATCTCGACGCCGACCGCCGCCATCCGCGCAAGCGCAAGCGCCCCTTCGCCAGCGGCGCCGCGCCGATCCACGCCGCCATCCTGATGCCGCCGGTCCTGCTGCTCGCGGGCTGCTCGCTGGCGCTGGGCGCCGGGGTCCTGCCGCTGCTGCTGCTCTACGGCGCGGTGTCGATCGGTTATTCGATGTGGCTGAAGCAGTATCCGCTGGTCGATCTCTTCGTGCTGGCCGGGCTCTACACGATCCGCCTCTACGCCGGCGGCGAGGCGAGCGGCTACCGCGTCTCGGCCTGGCTGCTCGCCTTTTCGTCCTTCTTCTTCCTCGGGCTGGCGGCGGTGAAGCGGGCGGCGGAGATTCTGCCGCTGGCCAAGGCCGGCGGCGGGAAGGCGTCGATTTCGCGGCGCGGCTACACGGCGCGTGACGGCGACTTCATCATGATGCTCGGCGTGGCGGCCAGCTTCGTCGGCACGCTGGTGCTGGCGCTCTACGTGCAGAGCGACTGGATGCAGGGCCCCCAGGGCTCGCCCGGCCTCTTCTGGCTGGTGGTGCCGCTGCTGCTGTTCTGGCAGTGTCGCATCTGGCTGGCGACCACGCGCGGTGACATGGATGACGACCCGATCATCTACGCGGCGCGCGACTGGGTGTCGCGCCTGGTCGCGGCCTGCGTCTTCATCGTCTTCGTCGTCGCCGACGGCAGCGCGCTCAGGCTGCTGCGACGGCTGCTGTTCGACTGACAGGGGGCTGGCATGATCACCGAGATCGTCCTGTTCGACCTTCCCGTTGGCATCACGCGCGAGGCGATGATCGCGCAGTTCCGCGATTCCATTCCCCGCTGGCGCGACAATCCCGACCTGCTGCGCAAGCACATGATCTTCGACCTCGAGCGTCGCAAGGGCGGCGGGGTCTACCTGTGGCGCAGCGTTGCCGACGCGAAGCGCTGGCACGGCGAGGAATTCCGCCGGCGCATCATGGCCGCCTTCGGCAGCGAGCCCAGCTACCAGTATTTCGAGACACCGGTGGTGGTCGACAACGAACGCCGCGACGACGCGCACGAACGCGTCAAGGGGGTCAGGCGGAAAACGGCGAAAACGGGGTCAGCGCCGATTTAGCCGCCACTCTGTGTTTGTGCCCGCCTCGGGTTTGCGTCCCCCGGGCATCGGCGCCTCGCCGCCTACAGCCACACCCCGCGGTCCAGGATGATCGCGGTGTATTCCTTGTAGGTCATGCCGAGCTCCTGCGCGCGTTTCAGGCGCAGGCGGATCACCTCGATCGGCGGGTTCGCCCAGGCCTTGGCGTGGGCCTTGCGCCAGGCGAAACCGGTCCATGTGACCGGCTCGAGCGGCGGGCCGCCGTTATGGCCGAAGCCGATGAACCGTCCGGTCTTGGGGTCGAACAGGAACGCCGGAAGATTGGGCGGATCGCCTAAATCATAGGCAAGCGGATGCCGGCGGACGCGAAAACGATCACCCATGCCTGCAATTCATGCAAAGGCCGGACCAGGGTCAAGCCCCTATTGCAGGCCGGCCAGGCGCTTGAGGTCCGCCACCTTCCAGGCTTGCATGGTCTGGATCATGGGGTCGGCATTGGCCACGCCCTCGCCTTCGACCTGCAGCAGGATGCGCCCGCCCACCAGGATCGACACCTCGCCCGCCCGCATGTTGGGATCGTAGGCCACAAGCGCGTCCTCGGCGCCGATCCGGACCTTGCGCACGGTCGGCGGCGTGCCGGGCGGCAGCGTCGGCCCGAACAGCGGCGTCATCGCGCGGATGGCCTCGCCGTCCAGCACGATGCGCGCGTTCATGCGCGGCGGGCCCGCCGGCGGCTGGCCGGGCTGGCCGGGCGCCATCGCCTGGGGCTGGGCGGCCGGCGGCGGGACGTTGGGCTTGTACTCGCGCATCCCCGAGGCATCGCCGCCCATCAGCGCCAGGCGCTGCGGGTCGGGCTGGTCGATCACCCATCCCGCCGGCGCCGGCGGCAGGGTCTGGCCATAGGTCTTGCCGAGCTGGGAATAGATCGCCGTGACCGCGGCCTGCAACTCGTCGGCCGACTGCAAAAGCTTGCCCTGCTGGTAGAGCTGCTTTGCCGCATCGATGCGCGGCGCCGCGCTGGCGGCGGGGGCCGGCGCCGGCGGCGCGGACGGCTTGGGCTGCGCTGGCGCGGCGGGGCGCGGGGGTGGCGGCGGGGTCTGCGCCACCACCGGCAGCGCCAGCAGCAGCGCCGCGAGGACAGCAGGAATGCGAGGGGACATGGGCGGGCTCCTTCCGCGTGAGTTCACGTTAGTCCCCCGAAAATCCGGCGAATCTTAGGCAGCGGCCGCGACAAATCAAAGCCCTGACGGTCAGCGCGCGCCGTCGCCCTTGTCCGCCGCGGCCTCCAGCGCCTCCATGTCCGCGTCCGAGAAGCCGAAATGGTGGCCGATCTCGTGGATCATGACGTGGCGGACAAGATGCGCCAGTTCCTCGCCGGTCTCGCACCAGTAGTCCAGCAGCGGGCGGCGATAGAGGAACACCATGTCCGGCTCGCGCGGCAGGTCGCCCGCGGCCTTATGGCCAAGGGAAACGCCGCGATAGAGACCCATAAGGTCGAACGGGCTTTCGAGTTCCATCTCGCGCTCGGTATCCTCGTCGGGAAATTCCTCGACGCGCACGATCACGCCCTCGATGTTCTGGCGGAAGCGCTTGGGCAGGCGTTCGAGCGTTTCGAGCGCGATGGCCTCGATTTCCTCGAGCGTCGGTGCGCGTTTCTGTTTCACGCCAGCGAGCCTAGCGACGGCCCGCCGCGATCGCCACCCCGGCGCCCGCCAGCACCAGCGCGCCGCCCGCGAGCAGGTCCCACCCCAGCGCCTCGCCGAGGAACAGCGCCGAGACCGCCACGCCCAGCACCGGCGTCAGCAGATAGCCGAGCGACACCGCGACGGCGGGGATCAGCCGCGCGACGCTGGTCGAGCTCCAGGTGATGATCGGCCCGGCGAGCAGGCCCAGATAGGCGAGCGGCAGCAGCGCGCGCG
>JADLEG010000174.1 GCA_020846275.1 Alphaproteobacteria bacterium | reverse complement strand
CGGCGCACACGCCGTGCAATTCCGCCACTCCCGGCGGAGGGGTGGCCGAGTGGCTGAAGGCGGCGGTTTGCTAAACCGTTATAGGTGTAAAAGCCTATCGTGGGTTCGAATCCCATCCCCTCCGCCAGCTAGTCTCTTTTTTCCCTGAATTTGCGCGCATCAGCGCCCGCCACCCACGAAAGCCCGCCCTTGGTGGGGGTTTTCGCCGGGTCCTGACCAGAGACCGCTGTCTGTACCGAGAACTCCGTCCCTCTGACCAGGAGCTGGATCTGACTAGTGTCGGCGCCAATGATCGCGTGTCCTCGTGAGTATTCGGTCGGAAACGCTGATCCGCTGGCATCGGGAAGGGAGGTACAGACCGGCGTGTGAACCTCAATCGAGCCCGTGCAGGGCCCGCGCGACCTTCTCCGGCGTGATGGGCAGATCGCAGATCCGGCGGCCAATCGCGTCGGCGACCGCATTGGCGATCGCGGGAGCGACGGGCGTCAATGCCGGCTCGCCGATGCCCTTCGCGCCGAAGGGGCCGAGTCCGCTGCGCGACTCCAGGATAATCGACCTGACCACCGGCACGTCCATGGCTGTCGGAACCAGATATTCGCTGAACGAGGGCGTCATCAACCGGCCCTCGCGGTAGATCATCTCCTCGGAAAGGGCATAGCCCTGGCCTTGCGCCGCGCCGCCTTCGATCTGCCCTTCGACGGCGGCGCGGTTGATGCATTGGCCGACATCGTGGCAGGCGACGCTTTTCAACACGGTCACCTCGCCCGTCTCGGTGTCGACGGCGACTTCGATCGCGTGGGCGCCGTAGGTGAAATCGGCGAAGGCTTGTCCCTGTCCCGTCGCCGGATCGAGCCGGTCGGTGAACGGCGCGCGGAAGATGGCCAACTCCGAGCGCTGGATTCCTTCCGCCGCGCACAGCCGCACCAGCTCGGCGAAGGGCATGGACTTGTCAGAGCGGCTCGTGGCCGAGACCGTGTTGTCGGCGAGCACGACGTCGTCGACCGGAACTCCAAGGGCCTTGGCGGCGCGGGCGACGAGTCGGACGCGGACGGCCTCCGCCGCGACCCGGCATGCGTTGCCGGTCATGTACAGCGCGCGGGTCGCGGTCGTCGTGCCGGCGAGCGGCGTCACCGCCGAGTCGCTGTTGTAGACCACGGCGTTCTCCATGGTGACGCCGAGAACCTCGATCGCGATCTGTGCCAGCGCCGAGGCTTGCCCGGCGCCGATGTCGGTGACGCCGGACCGGACGACGACCGTGCCGTCGACCTCGACACCGACCCAGGCTTCCGAGGTGTCGTGCAGGAACGTCAGCCGGCCGTAGCTCTGCTGGTAGGCGGCGATGCCGCGGCCGATGCGGATCGCACCCTTGGCCGGGGTCTTCTCGCCGAGCGCCTGCCAGGCGAGATCGGCGCAACGCTCGGTCCAGACCGCACTGGGGACCGGAAAGCCGGTGGCCGTGGGCTCGCCGGTCTTGAGATAGTTGCCTCGCCGGAGCTCGATCCGGTCCATGCCGATCGCTCGCGCGACCTCGTCCATCTGCTGCTCGTAGGCGACGCAGGCCTGCGCCGCGCCGAAGCCGCGGAAGGCGCTGGTGTACATGTTGTTGGTGGCGACCGAAACCGCGTCCACCTTCAGGTTCTCGATGAGGTAGGGTCCCGGCGCGGCGACGGCGCCATAAAGCAGGACGTAGGGGCTCAGATAGACATACGCGCCCGCGTCCGACACTAGGCGCACGTCGAGCGCCGTGATCTTTCCGTTCCGCTTCACGCCGGTCTTGTAGGTCATGGTGAAGGGGTGGCGCTTGCCGTGACCGACGAAGGAATCCTCGCGCGTGAACTCGAGCCGCACGGGACGTCGCGTGCGCTTGGCGAGAAGGGCAAGATAGATCTCGACTGTGATGTCTTCCTTGCCGCCGAAGCCGCCGCCCACGAGCGCACCCATGATGCGCACTTTGTTGTGGGGAACTCCGATGGCGTCGGCGATGAACCGGAAATGCTCGATGACCTGGGTCGAGACGCGGATGTTGACGACGTCGTTCTCGTCGACCCAGGCGAGACCGACCTCGGGCTCGAGAAAGGCGTGCTCGATGAACTGGGTGCGGTAGGTCCGTTCGACCACCATGTCGGCCGCTGCGAATCCGGCGGCAAGGTCGCCCTTGCTGATGGCATGGCGGGCGACGATGTTGTCGGTCCCCTGGACGACCGGCGCGCCGGGCCGCATCGCCAATTCGGGATCGTACACCCCCGGTTGCGGCACGAGCTCGTAGTCGATGAGCGATATCGCCCGCTCGGCAACGTCCGGACTTTCGGCGGCGACGAGGGCAATCGGCTCGCCATGGTAGCGCACCCGCTCGCGGACGAGGATCTGCTGATCGGTCTTGAGGCGCGCCTGGCCGGTCTGGCCCGGAATGTCGGTCGGCGCCAGGCGATCGGGCAGGTCGTCGGCGGTGAGGACGACGGCGACACCGCCGAGCGCGCGCGCCTTGCCGACGTCGAGGCGGACCAGGCGCGCGCTCGGCATCGGGCTCCGCAGCACCTTGGCGTGCAGCATGCCGGGCATGGCGTAGTCCCCGGCATACGGCGTCCTGCCGGTCGCCTTGCCCGGCGCGTCGGTGCGCACAAGCGGCTTGCCGATATGGCGAAGCGGAACGTTCGCCACGTTCAAGTTGGCATCGAAGAGCGCGCTCATCGCCGCCTCCTCGCACCGCGCATTTCGGAGGCGGCGTCGCGGATCGCCTCGAAGACCTTGGCATAGCCGGTGCAGCGGCAAAGGTTGCCGCTCAGCCCATGGCGGATGTCGTCCTCGCTCGGGTCCGGCGTCTTGGCGAGCAACGATTGCGCCGCGACGATCAATCCCGGCGTGCAGTAGCCGCATTGGATCGCGCCGCGTTCGACGAAGGCCCGCTGCAGGGGGTGCATGGCTTCGCGGCTGCCGAGACCGGCGGCGGTGACGATCTCGCGACCCTCGGCCGTCCAGGCCATCGTCAGGCAGGCATCTACCGCGATCCCGTCGACGAGAACGGCGCAAGCGCCGCAATCCCCCTTCTCGCAGCCGCGCTTGACCTCGACGAAACCGGCGTCGCGCAACGCCTCGAGCAGTGTGCGGTGGGGCGGCGTCCGGACCTCCACTATGCGACCGTTGACGCGGAGCGCGATGGAGCGGTCCCGGGCTGCGGCAGTCGCCTTACCCTTGGCTAGCACCTTGGTCTTGGGCATGACGTTCGTCTCCTCAGGCCAGTCTTTCCCATGCCTGCGTGACAAGGCGGCGGACGAGCACCCGGACACCGTGGCGGCGGTACGCGGCGGAAGCGCGGATGTCGTCGATTGGCCGGGCGGCAGCGCTCGCGCTCTCGGCGGCGGAGTCGATCAGCTCCGGCGTCAACGGCCGACCTTCGAGGATCGCCTCCGCCTCTCGCGCATGGATCACGGTCGGCGCGACCGCCCCAAGCGCCACCCGTGCGCGCGTGCAGAGGCCCCGGTCCACGTCCAGCGCAACCGCGACGCCGACGACTGTGATCGCGTCGCCCTTGCGGCGGGCGAGCTTGTAGAACAGGGCGCAGGAGCGGGACGTGGGTGCCTTCCAGGAGATTCGGCTGATGAGCTCGGTCGGACGCCGAATGTCCGTCTTGTAGCCGGTGAAGAAGGAGTCTATCGGCCTCGTCCTGCGGCCGCGGGCGGAAACCAGCGTCAACTTCGCATCGAGCGCGAACAGGGGCGGGACGAGATCGGCCGCGGGGGAACCGCATGCGATGTTGCCGGCGACCGTCGCGGTGTTGCGGACCATCTGCCCGGCAAACAGCCGCGCGGATTCGACCAGGGCAGGCGCGGTCTTGGCAATCACCGGCGAAAGCAGGAGATCGGTCACGGTCGTGCGCCCGCCGATCGAGACCTGTCCGCCCGTTTGCCGGATGCCGCGCAAAGCCTCCAGCCGGTCGAGCGAAACGACCCGCTGCGGGCGTTCGCGGCCGGCGCGCATGTCGACGATCAGGTTGGTGCCCCCCGCAAGCGCGGCCGCTCCCTCGCTCTTCAGGAGGGCGAACGCCGCGGCCAGATTGGCGGGGCGGTCGAGATCGAACGTCGCATGCATGGGCATTCCGCTCCTCTCGGATCCTCGCGGTCACGTATTCGGTGGGGAACGTCGGGCGGGAGACCGGCCCTCAAACGTCCCAACCACCGTCGACGGCGAGTTCCTGGCCGGTGATGTTGCGGCTCTCTTCGCTACACATGAAAAGAACGGCGTCGGCGACGTCCTGGCACGTGGTGACGCGCTTCAGCGCCATGTCCTCCACGTATTCCTCGTAGACCTGCTCGTAGGTCCAGCCGCGCACCCGCGCCTTCTCCCGGCACAGTTTCTCCATCCGGGGTGTCTCGACGATGCCTGGGCAAACCGCGTTGACGTTGACATTGTACTTGCCGACCTCGAGGGCGACCGTGCGGGTGATGCCGCGCACGGCCCATTTCGAGGAACTGTAGGCGGTGCGCATCCGATAGCCGCGCAGGCCCGACGTGCCGCCGATGTTCACGATCTTGCCGCTCTTCTGGGCGATCATGGTCGGCACCACATGCTTGATGGGCAGGAACGTGCCCCGGATGTTGGCGTGGATGACGTCATCGAAGTCCTCGACCGCGATGTTCTGCACCGGCGTTTCGATCGGTCCGGTGACTCCCGCGACGTTGACCAGGATGTCGATCCGTCCGGCGAACGCGGTCTTGGCTCGTTCCACCATGGCCGCGACCTGGCCTTCC
Organism: Alphaproteobacteria bacterium; assembly: GCA_020846275.1. GTDB lineage: Bacteria > Pseudomonadota > Alphaproteobacteria > JAEULC01 > JAEULC01 > JAEULC01. Next base: position 66,176 of record JADLEG010000174.1, on the reverse strand, counting down.
ACCGTCACGTCGCAGGTGACGACATGGGCCTGGCGTCCGAGCGCCGTCACCGCCTTCGCCACTTCCTCGAGGGCCCCGATCTCGCGCGCGGTCAGCAGCACGTCGGCGCCTTGGCGGGCAAGGGTCGTGGTGATCGCGGCGCCCATTCCCTTGGCCGCGCCGGTGACGATGGCCTTCTTGTTCGCAAGTCTCACGATGTCCATCCTCCTGCGGATCCCGATCCCGGTCTCCGCCGTTACGTCTTCCCCGCCACGGCGCCGTACCCGCCGCCGCCACAGCTTTCCACGGTCACCAGGTCGCCCGTGTCGAGGCGGACGCTGGCCTTTCCCGGCATGTCCTCGGCGCATCCGCCGGCGCGCGTGATGGTCACGCGGAAGGGAGCCCCGCACTCGCCGCCGTGAAGCCCGTAGGGCGGAACGAGACGCCGCTCGAACATGGACGTCACCGACATGTCCCGGCACATGACCCGGTATTCGCGATGCAATCCGTCGCCGCCGCGATGCCTGCCTCGCCCGCCGGATCGGCTTCTCAACTTCTGGCACTCGACCCGGATCGGATACTCGGCCTCGATCACCTCGGCAGGCGTATTCATGACGTTCGACATGTGGACGCGGATCACCGGCATCCCGTCGCGGTCCGCGCGCGCGCCCTCGCCGCCCCCGTGGACCTCGTAGAGGGTGGTCCACACGCCGTCGGCGCGGCGGCCGCCGAACAAGACCAGGCCCGACGTCGTCGGTCCGCCGGCGCTCGCGCGGCCGGGAAGCGCAGGCTCCAATGCCCGGAAGATCGCGTCGGCGACCCGCTGCGACGTCTCATGGTTGCCGCCGACCACCGGCTTCCCGACGCCGGGATCGAGCACCGAGCCGCGGCGGGTGACGACCTTGAGCGGGCGATAGCAGCCGCCGCTCGGCTGGATGTCGGGGCCGAGCAGCGCCTTCGCGACATAGAAGACCGAGGCCGCCGTGATGAACGGCGTCGTGTTCACCGGCCCGGGAACCGCGTCGTCGGTGTCGGAGAAGTCGAACGTCGCTTCGTCGCCGCTGACGCGGACCTTCACGCGGACGGCGATCCGCTCGCGCCCCGATCCATCGTCGTCGAGCCAGTCCTCGCCCGCATAGGTTCCGTCGGGAACTTGTGCGATCGCCGCGCGCATCTGGGCTTCGGCGCGGTCGTTGATCGCGGCGATGGCGGCGAGGACGGTGTCGATGCCGTGCTCGGCGAACAGCTGATCGAGGCGGATCTCGGCAGCACGCGTCGCGGCCATCTGGGCGAGGATGTCGCCTTCGCGCTCCGCGGCACCGCGCACGTTGGCGAGGACGAAATCGAGCTTCTCACGGTCGGGGCCCGCCATGGCGAACAGGCGCAAGGGGGAGATGCGCAAGCCCTCCTGCCAGGCGTCGGTCGCGTGGGGGACGTAGCTGCCCGGCACGGCGCCGCCGATGTCCGCCCAGTGCGCGAGATTGACGGCGAACGCGCGGACCGTGCCGCCGGCGAAGATCGGCCGGATCGCTTTGACGTCGGGCAGATGGTTGCCGCCGACCTCGGGCAAGTTCATGAACCACACGTCGCCGGGAGCGAGGCGCTCCTTCGGAACCCGCTTCAGGAACTCTCGCACCGTGAAGCTCATCACGCCGAGATGCATGGGCACGTCGCGGCCCTGGGCGACGAGATGGCCGTCCGCGTCCGTCACCGCCGAGGACAGGTCGCCCGCTTCGCGCAGGAGCGGCGAGCGGGCCGAGCGCATGATTACGAGCGACATCTCCTCGGCGATCGCGGTCAGCGCGTTTCGGATGACCTCGAGCGTGACGGGATCGACGGCCGCCGTCATGCCGGCGCTCCCACGTCCATGAACAGGTGGCCCCGTTGGTCGGGCGTCAGCGTCGCGCCGGGCGGAACCACCACCGTCGAAAAGGCGTCCACGATCACGGCCGGACCCCGGATAGTCCGGCGGGGCGTCAGCCGGGTCCGCTCGTGGCGCGGCGTCGCGACCGGACCCGAGCGATCGAAGACGCAGGTGCCGGCCGCGATTTGCGATCCGCCGACCGCCGGCGTGTCGGCGATGGCGAGCGCGCCGCCGTCGAGCTGCGGCGCGAACGCGCGGATGCGCAACGCGACGAGCTCCCAGGGCTCGTCGGTGGCGAATCCGTAGAGGCGCTCGTGACGCTCGCGAAAGCGCCGGCCGAGCTTGGCCGGGTCGCCGAACTCCGGATCATGGATCTCGACGGCGTAGCTCTGGCCACCGTAGCGGACCAGCGCGACCTCCTCGATCGCGATCTCGTTCGGGCCATGGCCCGCGGCGACCAGAGGCGCTGAAAGGCGCTTGCGCAATTCCGCCCGCGCCGACTCGATGCGGCCGGAATCCCATGCGGCGAGCGGCATCCGCAGCGTCTGCTGCTGCGAATAGCTCATGCCGGCGGCCGCGCAGCCGAGGGCGGAAAAGACGCTCGACGCCATTGGCACGACGACCCGGGCGATGCCGAAGGCGCGGGCGACCGCGGCCGCATGCATCGGTCCCGCGCCGCCGAAGGCAAGCAAGGCGCAACGGCGCCCGTCGACTCCGCGCTCGACCGTGATGCGGCGGAGCGCGCGGACCATCGTCTGGTTGGCGACGGCGACGATGCCGAGCGCGGCGTCGCGCGTGCTCAATCCGGCCTCGCCGGCAAGCCCCGCGATGGCGCGCTCGGCGGCGGCCGGATCAAGTCGCATCCCGCCTCCGAGCGGGCGGGCGGCATCGAGATAGCCGAGCACGAGATTGGCGTCGCTCACCGTTGGCCTGGCGCCGCCGCGGCCGTAGCAAGCCGGACCCGGCTCGGCCCCGGCGCTCTCGGGTCCGACGCAGAGCGCGCCACGGTCGAAACGGGCGAGCGAGCCGCCGCCGGCCCCGATCGACTCGACGGCGACCATCGGCTGGCGAAGTGGCCGGCCAGCGAGCGCGCGGTCGGTTGCGATCTCGGGACGGCCGTCGGCGATCAGGCATGCGTCGGTCGTGGTGCCGCCCATGTCGAAGCTGATGACGTGGTCGAGATCGAGCTCGCGCGCGATGCGCGCGGCGGCGGCGACGCCCGCGGCGGGGCCGGACATGGCCAAGCCGAGCGGCAGGTCCCGCAGCGCCTCTGCGGACGCCATGCCGCCGGCGGAATGGAAGAGGTGGACGCGCGCTCTGGCAGGGACGCGCCGCGCGAGGTTGTCGAGGTAGCCGGCAGCGAGCGGCATGACGCTCGCGCTCAGGACCGTGGTCGCGGTCCGCTCGTACTCGCGCGCCTCGGGATTGACCCGATGGGACAGGGCCACGTAGGGAAAGCGCCGCCGGAGCCTTTCGCCCAGCCGCTCCTCGTGCGCGGGGTTGGCATAGGCGTGGATCAGCGACACGGCGACGGCCTCCACCCCGCTCTTCTCCACCCGGTCGACGGCGGCGTCGGCTTCGGTTTCCGCAAGAGGTTCGAGGATCCGACCTTCGGCATCGAGCCGTTCGCCCACCTCGAGGCAACGTTCGCGTGGAACCAGCGGCAGAAGCTTCGGCGCGACGTCGAGACGATAGAGATCGCGCCGGTTCTGCCGGCCGATGGCGAGCGTGTCGGCGAAGCCGCGCGTCGTGACCAGCGCGACCTTCGCAAGGCGTCCCTCGACGATCGCGTTCGTGATCATCGTCGTTCCGTGGATCAGGTCGCCCACTTCACGCCATTCGAGGCCGACCGCCGCCAGGGCGTCGAACAAGCCTTCGACCCGATCGCCCGGAAGCGTCGCAACCTTGGCCACACGGGTCTCGTTCGAACCCGCCCGGATCGCGACGATATCGGTGAACGTGCCGCCGATGTCGATCCCGACCCGCCAGGCGGCGCCGGTGGATGCCGTGGGCTCAGCCATCGGCGACGGCGCGGGCCACGGCGTCGAGCGCGCGTTCGAAGCGGGCGAACAGCTCGTCGGCGATGATGGGCGGCGGGCAGCGCGCGATCGTGCCCTTGACCAGCGCCCGCATGATCGGGCCGTAGTCGGCGGCCTGGTTCATCGCCCAAGCGCCCAGCTTGCGCGCCGGCTCGAAACCGATCCGGCTCTTCTTGTCGGCGACCAGGTCGATGACCCGATCAGGCGGGCCGTGCGCACCTCGTCGACCAGCGAAAGGCCGTCAAGCGCTTCGAGGCGCTTCCTGAACCGGGGGATGACGCTCCCGATGTCGCGGGCGTATGGCGAATTGGGCTTGAACCGCATGCAGGCCGACATCGTTGCCGACTTCCGAAACACGGAACTTTATTCCATTCACAGAAAATGCTAGGATTCGTCCTCGACGAAGTCAAGCCGTGCCGGGTGCGTCCATGAGCCGCACGCCCCGCGCGGACGGATGGGACCGCCCGGCGAAGTCGGCCGATGCGGCCTGCGGGAAGGCATAGGTCGTGACGGCAGACAAAGGCATCCTTGGTCGCTACGCGCGAGTGCTCGACGCTGTGGCGGAAAGCCCGGACGGTCTCGCCTTCGCCGAGATCGCACGCAAGACCGGGCTACCCCAGGGCACGGCGCATCGCCTGATCGGCGCGCTACTGCGCGTCGGCTACATCAACGCCAGCCAGAACCGGAGGATATACGTTCTCGGCCATCGCCTTCTCCGCCTCCTGCATCTGCGTACGCCGCGCGAACTAGTGGCCGAATTGGCGCGCCCCGTGCTGAAGAGCCTGGTCGAGCGCTTCGCCGAGACCGCCTTCGTCGCCAAGCTCGAGGGCGACGAAGTCGAGTCGATCGCGATGGTGCTTCCCGAATTCGAGCGTCATTCCTACGTGCAGCCGGGCCGGGTCATGCCGCTGCACGCCGCGGCGTCGGCCAAGGCGATCTTCGCCTTCCAGGACAAGGAATTCCTCGGACAGGCGCTGCAGCGGCCGCTGGTTACCTTCACGCCCAAGTCGATCACGTCGAAGAAGAAGGTGCTGGCCGAACTGGCGCAGGTTCGCAAGGCAGGATACGCCGCCTGCCTCGACGAATTGGACCCGGGCGTTTCGAGCTACGCCTGTCCTATCCCGGTCCCCGGCGGCATCTTTTACAGCGTTGGCCTGGTCGGCGTTTCCCAGCGTCTGGAGCAATACTCGACCGCGACCCTCGTCGCCGCGCTCCGCGAAGCCGCGAACGCCCTGGGCGAGCGCTTGTCGGGACGGGCGGCGACGCGGTAAGTAACGGCCGGGCCTCGGGTAATGCTGCGCGAGCGCGCGAGCCGGCGCATAACGCGGCGAGTTGCCGAGCCCTGGCTCATCCCCGTCCCTCAACATCCATCGGAGTGCCCCCCGTGTCGCTTCTTGCCCCCGTTCCGGCGCCGACCGACGCCGACAAGCGCCGCGCCGCGCCTGTGGTCATCGCCTACCAGGTCGACAAGCTGCCGCCGATCGACACCGGCTTCTACGAGCGGGTGAGGTCCAATCTCACGAAAATCGACGAAGTGATCGTGCCGCCGCGCGACGGCCGCAGCTTCGAGGTGCCGGCCGGGCATGTCTTCCGCATCCTATCGGTCGAGGGGCCGCAGGTCGGCGACCTCAACCTGTGGAACGCCAAGGACCTGAAGGAGCGCTTCTTCTCCGGCAAGACGCGCCAGCTCCATGCGACGCATGTGACGACGGGCAACAAATTGTGGAGCAACATGCCCTATCTGCGGCCGATGGCCACCATCACCCACGACACGCTGGGCTGGTACGGCTTCGACAAGGACGGCGGGGGCATCCACGACGTCATCGGCACGCGCTGCGATCCCTACACCAACGGCATGCTCACGGGCACCAGCTACGACTGCTATTGCCATTCGAACCTGACGCGCGCCCTGATGAAGGGCCGCGGGCTTTCCGCCGCCGAGGCCGAGCCGCATGTCCACGACGTCATGAACGTGTTCATGTGCACGGGCTTCACCCGCGACACCGGCCAGTACTTCATGAAGGCGAGCCCCGTGCGCCCCGGCGACTTCATCGAGTTCTTTGCCGAAATCGATCTTCTGGGCGGGCTGTCGGCCTGTCCCGGCGGCGATTGCGGCTCGTCGAAATCCGGGGACGCGGCCGCCTGCTACCCGCTCAAGGTCGAGGTGCTCCGCCCCGACCCGGCGGCGCTGAAAGGCTGGTCATCGCCGCCGCGCGCGGGCTATGCGGGCAACCACGGGCTGAAGTGAGCAAGCCCAGAAATACGGCGCTCAGGTACCTTCCATCCGGCCGAGCAGGAGGCGACGCGCGAAGTTGCGTGCCGGCCTCATCCCTTGGCTCTTCGTAGCCCCGATTCGAGGATTTCGGCCGCCTGATCGAGCTGCGCGTTGGTGGTGGTAAAGGGAGGAACAAACCGGAGCACGTTCTTGAACTTGCCGCGCACCGAGAACATCAGACCGTGCGACAGGCTGTAGCGGTACACATCGGCGGCGACCTGAGTCGCCGGCTCCTTCGTGAATCGGTCCTTCACCAATTCGATGCCCTGCAACAGGCCACGCCCGCGGATGTCGCCCACCAGTTCGTAGCGCTGGGCCAACGCGCGCATGTTGGACTGCCAGTGCTCGCCGATTTCGATGGCTCGCTTCGGCAGGTCCTTCTCGACGATCTCGTCGATGCTGGCGACGCCGGCGGCGCAGGCCAACGGATCCGAGCTATGCGAATGCCCGGTGGAGAAGCCGTACTTGCTCGCACGCTCGGCCACGTCGTCGGTGGTGATCGCGGCGCTGACCGCGAGCCCGCCGCCCAGGTGCTTGGAGACGGTCAGCACATCGGGGCGAACGCCATAGACCTGATAGGCGAACATCTTGCCCAGCTTGCCCATGCCGGTCTGCGCCTCGTCGTAGATCAGCAACGCGCCGCGCTTGTCCAGCTCCTTGCGCAAGCCCTGCAGGTACTCGACCGGCAGCTCGATCACGCCGCCGGCGCTGACGATCGGCTCGACGATAACGGCGGCCGGGGCCCCGGCCGATTGCCGGTCCAGCGTCTCCATGCCGAAATGAAGCGGCGCCATGCAGCATCCCTTGCCGTCCGTCTTATACGGGCAGCGATAGCAATAGGGCGTCGGCAGGGCGAACACCTCGGGCATCGGCGGGCCATAGCCGGCGGTCGCCGCCGAGTAGCTGATCGCGCGCGTCGAATCGCTGAGCCCGTGGAAGCCCTGAGTGAGGGCCCCGACGGCCAGCCGGCCGGTTGCCCGACGCGCCAGCAACACGGCGACTTCGTTCGAGTCCGATCCCGATTCGCCGAACACGGACTTGCGCAGCGGCGGGTCATTGATCGACGCCAGCCGCTCGGCGAGTTCCACCTGCGGCATGTTGTAGTAGACCGTGCTGGCGTGGGTCAGCACCTTGCTCTGCTGCTCGATCACCTTCTGGATTCGCGGGTTGTTGTGCCCGAGCGTCGAGCACATCTGCCCCGAGTTGAAGTCCAGGTAGGAGTTTCCCTCGGTGTCGAAGCTGAGACTTCCTTCGGCGCGGGCGATCACCGGTCCCTCCTCGGCCGGCACGATGTCCGACAGAAGGGTGGTCCGGACCATATAGTCCTTGGCTTTTGCTACGATTTCGTCGCGCTTCATGTTTGCGTCTCCTTTGCCGGCTCAGGCAACCTCGATGTCGAGCAGCGGTGCGTGCTGGCCACAGCCGTAAATGTCGGCGTCGCCGATCGACCCCTGCTTGATCATCCGCCGGAAGGTGAACTTGATCGCAAGGCCGGCCGGAAACTCGAAGAACGAGGTGATCCGGTCGCGATCGACGTTGTACAGCTTGGCGATCGACTCCGGCGTCACCACCTTCTGGTTGACGACGCGGTTGTAGGTGGCGGAGTCGCTGAAGATGATGTCGAAGGTGGTGCGGAACGGCTTTGCGTTCTTGCTGCGCACGACTTTGGCAAGTTCGCCGAGCTTGGGCATCACACCGTCTCCATCTTGATCGGGAACAACGCACATTCGTCCTCCACCTCGAGCAGGTGGTAGACCGAGAATTCATAGGACGGACCCATGTCGGTGTCCGACGGCGAATAGAGGAAGGCCAGGCTTCCGGCGTTGTTCTTGATTCCCTCGAATGGCTGGTGCAGCAGCTTCCCTGTGGCCACGTGGCAGATGGCGTGGGCCTGTTCCTGGGTGGGCGCGACCACCTCCGTCACCAGGCCCAGCTCGTGCGACGGCTTGCCCTTGTGGGTCTCGAGCTCGCCCATCACCGCGTTCTTGCCATAGGTGTGGAAGGTCAGGTGGTAGGGCTCGTTGGTCTTGAAGTAGTCCTCCACATAGGCGCGGTTGGCGGCCAGGATTTCGTCCAGCTTGCTGATCATCACCGGGCAGCGGACGCCAGCAATGCAGATGCTGCGATAGCCCATCAACCGCGCGCCTTCCAGCTTCACCCGGTACGGTTTCTCCTCCGTGTAGCGGGTGCCGCGGACCTTGACCCGGCGGTCGTCAACCTGGTCGAACTGCGTTCCCGTCATGTCGATCAGGTGGCCCGGGCCGCGCTGGCGGTACGGGTCTTCCCGCTCGTAGAGCGAATGCCCGGCGACCGAGGCGACCGTGCAGCGCTGGCCGAGGCGTCCCGGCTCTACCACGAAGCCAGTATCGTCGAGCGTCCCCAGCATCACGTCCATCGACATCGGCTCGGCGCACAGCGCGCCGCATTCCAGGATTTTTCCCATGTGCAGCGCCAGGCCGGGGTCGTAGCCCAGGTGCAGCGGCAACGCGGCCACAACGGCGTCGTCGCAGGCGCGGCCGGCCAGCACGACCTGGGCGCCCTGCTCCAGGGCCTTGATGATCGGCTCTGGACCCATCTGCGCGACGATGCGGCTGGACGACCTGATTTCGTCCTCGGACGGCAGCGCGCCGGCCTCGAAGTCGAACAGCTTGCCCGAGCGCAGGCCCTTCACCACCGTGTCGGCTGGCACCTCGGCCCCGATGGTGGCCAGCTTGAAATGCCAATTGTTCTTCTTGGCGAGGTCGAGCACGATTTCGCGCGTCCAGGCGACGCCCGGATCGCTGCCGCTGGCGCCGCAGCTGCCGACGATCAGCGGAATGCGGTTGCGGATCGCATGGCGCAGGCATTGCTCGAGTTCGCGCTCGACCGCGACCCGCGGCACCAGCATCTCGCCGCTGCCCAGGTAGTGCGGCCCCGGATCCGTCGAACCCGCGTCGACCGTGATGGCGGCCGGTTTCTGCTTCATCGCGCGATCCAGCGCGTCGGTGTCGAAGCCATAGCCAAGTGAGCCTGTGGGGGCAAGGATCGTAATCGGTTTCATGGAGTCTCTCCGTTGCGGGGCAAGGACGCGGCGGCGCGCCGCGCTATTCCAGGAACAGGTTCATCATGTAGCTGAACTTGGCGGGCACGTAGTGCGTGACCGAGATTTCGGCAACGCGCCGGTCGAGCAGGCGATAGACCCGGATCGCCTTCAGGACCGCCGCGCGCGGCTGGATCTTAAGCTTGCGGGCGAGGTCGGCGCCCGCGGTCACCGCGGTGATGACCTGCTCGACCTCGGTGATCTTCACCTGATTGCGCTTCTCGAGCTGAACGAACAGCGGCGAACCGTTCAGCCGGCTGTTGTCCAGGTGCTCGCCGAAGCGTTGCGGCACGTAGATTTGCTCTAGGCAAAAGTCCGCATGCCCGGGCCAGCCGCGCCTGCCGCTGAAGCAGTATGCCTTCTCGCCCTTCGGCGTCTTCAAATACTCGGCCACGTCGGCCGGCGGCACGACAAGTTCGCGCCGCGCCGGCGTGTAGCGGGTGGCGGCAGCATAGTAGACGATCTCGCTGAGCGAGCCGGTGAAGCGCATGCCCGGCTGGTCCTTGGCGCCCGGCCGCACGAAAGTGCCCAGCCCCGAGCGCGACCCAAGCAATCCGCGGCGCTTCAGCAGGCCCAGCGCCTGGCGAATGGTGATGCGGCTGACGTTGTACTCCTGCTCCAGCACGGATTCGGTCGGAAGCAGGGTTCCCGGACCGGACCCGCTCTCGACGATACGGGCCTCGATCTGCTCGGCCACCATTCGGTAGAGCGGACGATCGGACATCTCAAACTTATAACATCATAACTTTTCACCTTGCAATGTTGACAGGCTCACACCGCTTCAATAGCCTGCAAGCTAGGAAAAATAAGGGGCACCGGGGAGACTGACGATGATGGACAAAATCTGCGCCGCCATAGGAATAGCGGCCCTGTCGATGGGCATTGCCGCACTCGTTCCGAGCAGTGCGGTAGCCCAGGAGTCGACGCTGGACGCCGTCAAGCAGCGGGGAACGCTGATCGCCGGCGTCAAGAGCGACTATCCGCCGTTCGGCTATGTGGACCAGGGCGGAAACGTGGTCGGCTTCGACATCGAAATGATGAAATACCTGGCAAAACGGCTTGGCGTGAAGCTCGAGCTCAAGCCGGTGTCGAGCGCCAATCGCATTCCGATGCTACAGAGCAAGGCGGTCGACGTCGTCTGCGCGTCCATGGGGATCACCAAGGACCGCGTGAAGGCCGTCGACTTCACGGTTCCCTATGTTCTGGGCGAGACCAAATTCCTGGTGAAGAAAGGCAGCGGCATAAAGGGCTACGCCGACTTGGCCGGCAAGACGATCACCTATACGCAGGGAACGCCCTGGGGCGACGCGATCAAGCGCGAGCAGCCCGCAGCCAAGACCCTGGTATTCCAGGACAAGCCGCAGGCGGTGATTGCCGTGCAACAGGGTCGCGCCGACGCCTATGTCGACGACGGCGCGCCGATCGTGGTGTTCGCGAAGGAACACAAGGAACTGGAGGCCGTGGGCGAGGCCGCGCCGCCCTCGCCCCTCGGTATTGCCGTTCGTCTGAACGATCCGGTTTGGCGCAACGAGATCAATTTCGCGCTGATCGATGCCTGGCAGGATGGCACGTACAAGAAGCTCTACCGTGAGTATTTCGGCGAGGAGCCGAACCCGAAGTTCACGATCTACAGCTGGACCTACTAGGTTGGCGACCAGCGGGCACGGTGCGATGCCGTGCCCGCTTGACCGCGTGGCGCTTCGGGGTCGCGAGCCCGGATGCTCGCGCCGGAATTGGAAATGATGCCGTGAAGGCTGCAGATCCGGCGGGAGGCAGTTTGCTGTTGCCCTCGAGCGGGAGCGACGTTCGGATGATCGAGATGCGCGGGGTCTGCAAGTTCTTCGGCGCCCTGCAGGTCCTCAAGGACGTCTCGCTCCGCGTCGCCGCCGGCGAGGTGGTGGTGATCTGCGGCCCCTCCGGATCGGGCAAGAGCACGCTGCTGCGCTGCCTCAACCGGCTCGAGCCGGTGCAGGCGGGCGAGATCGTGGTCGACGGGATCAACGTGACCGGCGACAACGTCGATCTGAACCGGCTGCGCGCCGAGATCGGCATCGTATTCCAGTCCTTCAACCTCTATCCGCACATGACGGCGCTGCGGAACATCACCCTGGCGCCGATGCTCGTTCGCAAGCTGTCGCGGCACGAGGCCGAGGCGCGTGCGCGCGAATTGCTAGCCAAGGTCGGCATCGCCGAAAAGGCCGATCGATATTCGAGCCAGCTTTCGGGCGGCCAGCAGCAGCGCGTGGCGATCGCGCGCGCGCTTGCGATGCGGCCCAAGATCATGCTGTTCGACGAGCCGACCTCGGCGCTCGATCCCGAGATGATCCAGGAAGTTCTCGACGTAATGACGACACTCGCGAAAGAGGGCATGACCATGGTGGTGGTCAGCCATGAAATGGGCTTCGCCCGGCGCGTTGCCGACCGGATCGTCTTCATGGACCAGGGCACGATCGTCGAGGAAGCGCCGCCCGACCGCTTTTTCGAGTACCCCACGCAGGAGCGCACGCGGAAATTTCTCAGCAGAATCCTGGTTCATTCCTGAGCAGCGGTTTCGCCGGTCCAGGGACCGGCGGCAGCGGCTGCAAATTCGAATGGAGCGGCGATGGGGCAATATCTCGATTGGCAAGTCCTGGTCGAATACCGGTGGCTCCTTTGGGAGGGGCTGGTTCTCACCGTCCAGCTGTCGCTCATCTCAATGGTGCTGAGCTTCGCGATCGGCAGCGTCGTCGGCGCCGGGCGGCATTTCCTGGGCGGCACCGCTGGCTGGTTGCTGGCTGCCTATACGGAGTTCTTCCGGAACATCCCCCCGATCGTGCAGTTCTTCTTCTGGTACTTCGCCGTGGGGTTCGATTCCTTCGTCGGCGCGGTGATCGGCCTTTCCGTGTTCCAGAGCACCTACATAGCCGAGGTGATGCGCTCGGGCCTGCAGTCCATTTCCAAGACCCAGATCGAGGCAGCGCGGTCGTCGGGCCTGGGGTTCCTGCAGATGCTGTCCTACATCGTCTTCCCGCAGGCCGTGATCCGCATCGTGCCGGCACTCAGCATCGAGTTCATCAACATCATCAAGAATTCATCGGCGGCGATGACCATCAGCGTGATGGAGCTGACCTTCCAGACGCAGGAGATCGCGTCGCGCACCTTCCGCGGCTTCGAAGCGGCGACGGCCGTCACGCTGCTCTATATCGCGCTCGCCTTCGTCGTCGTGTTGCTGATGCGCTGGGCCGAGCGGGTGCTCAAGATAGAGGTTCGCGGAGGCTGACATGGATTTTTCCGTCATACCGCTCAACCTGCCCTATATGTTGCATGGTCTCGGCGTGACGTTTCTGCTGGCGATCGTCAGCATGGTCGCCAGCATCCTGACCGGCACGATCTTCGCGATGATGCGCGTGTCGAAGATCGCGGCCATCCGCGTGCCGGCGGCGATGTTCATCGACGTGATGCGGACCATCCCGTTGATCATGGTGATGTTCTGGTTTTTCTTTCTGATCCCGCTGCTGACCGGCCAACCCGTGAGCGCGATGGTCGCCGCGATGGTCGCGCTGATCGTGTTCAATACCAGTTACATGGCCGAGGTGATCCGCGCGGGGTTGCAGTCGGTCCACCGCACCCAGTTCGAGGCGGCCTATTCCTCGGGCCTCCGCTATCTTCAGACCATGCTGTACATCGTGCTGCCCCAGGCATTCCGCAACATGCTGCCGGCGATCATCAACCGCCTGGTCGCGCTGGTGATGGGCACCTCGCTCGCCTATATCATCGGCGTCACCGAGTTCTTTCGCGCAGCCAACAACGTCAACAACCGCGTCTACCAGTCCTACGTGATCTATGGATTTGTTGCGGTCGTGTATTTCCTGTGCTGCTACAGCCTGTCGCTACTGGGACGCCATCTCGAACGCCAGCTGGATCCCTCCGCCCAGGCCGCGACCAAGAGCCTTCTATCGCGCGGCACGGGATCCGCCTAGGTATCGCGGGCAAATCGCGATTTACGGCTCTTCCTTACGTTTCAGGTTCGACGGGCTTGATCATCGTATCGGAAAAAGATACATTATTTCGAATATTGATCCATTAGATCAAAGCGCCGTCATGACTGGAATGCAAGCGAGGGATCGATGATCGAATTCCAGGTGGACGTCGAAACGCCGGACGGGCGGATGCCTACGTTCATTACCCATCCTGAGCGCGAGAGTCCGCACCCCGTTATCATCTTGTATATGGACGCGCGGGGGATTCGCGAAGAATTGCGGGACATGGCTCGCCGTTTCGCGACAGTCGGTTACTACTGCATGCTGCCCGACTTGTATTACCGATGGGGGAAGAATATTTCGTTCAATCCCGCACCGCTGCAGTCGATCCCGTCCGACAATGAGAAGGTCTGGGGCTATATCAAAAAGACGACGCACGAACGCGTTCTTGCCGATACCGAGGCGCTATTGTCATACGTCGAGCGCGACAGCAACGCGAGCCCAGGCCCGAAGGGATGCATCGGCTATTGCATGGGCGGGACGCTGATTCTCGGCGTGATGGGCAAGCTGCCAAGCCAATTCAGGGCTGGATCATCGCTCTTCGGTGTCGGCATGGTGACGGACGAACCTATGTCGCCGCACCATCATCTCAACTCATCCACGGGTGAGATCTACTTTGGGCTCGGCGATCTCGATGAGTACACGCCGCCGAAGCTGGTCGAGATGCTGCGTGCCGACCTGGATCGAAAGAAGATCCGCTACGAAATCGAATATAGCCGCGAAGCCAAGCATGGTTTCGTTTTCACTCAGCGGCCTCCCGCCTACAACAAAGAGGCCGCGGAGCGCAGCTGGGAACGCACCTTCTCGCTCTTTCGCAGGAATCTGCGAGCCTAGTCAGGCGGTTTCCGGGCAAAGACCGGCACCGGATTCGCGCGGAGCCGCTGGCAAACGGCATCGACGCACTGGCCGACACCGGCACGCGCTGAACGAGGTATTGGCCTTGATACCCCGGCGAATAGACCTAGCCGTGCGCCGATGCAGGCTTTGTTCCCTCGCCTCGCTGCGACACATGCCAAGGACAGCAAAGGCGCTCCGCCAACTCAACCAAGTAGAACAGCAGTGTGCCCATCAGTCCAAGCAGGATGATGGCCGCGAAAACGCGCGTCGTCTGCATCATCGACTGCGCCGAGAGGATGACGTAGCCAAGCCCCTGCTGCGACGCGACGAATTCACCCGCGATCGCGCCGACAAGCGCCATTGATATCGCGACTTTCATGCCGGCGAACATGTAGGGCATTGCGTTCGGCGCGCGCAGGCGAAGCAATTCCTGGAGCCTGGTGGCCCGCATCGTCCTAAACAGCTTTATCGCGTCGGGATCGACCGAACGCAATCCAAGAACGGTATCAATGACGATCGAGAAGACCGCGATCAGGAAGGACACCGCGACCTTCGACCCGAGGCCGGTGCCAAGCCAGATTACGAAGAGCGGCGCCAGCGCAATCTTTGGAATGCTGTTGAGTGACACAAGCAACGTGTACAGCGTGCGCTCGATGACCTTGGAATAGGCAATTCCGATCGCCATGACGACGCCCAACACCAGCGCCAATCCAAATCCTAGAAATGTCGTCACAAAGGTGAAGAAGCACTGCCGAAGATACCAGGATGGCGCAGACCATATTTCAACAAGGACGATCGATGGACGAGGGAGGAAGTAGGCTGGCGAGTCCGCCAGCCAGCAAAGCGCTTCCCATAGGAGCATGAACCCGGCGACGACCTGCAGAACCGCGAATGCCGAGACTGATTTCAAGGCAGTGCCCGTGCTGCATGCAACCTGTCGCTGCGGTTGCTCTTTAATACGCCCATTTCCTGGAAAAGGTGCCGGACATGCCTGACCAGCCGCGCAAACTCGGGTGTTTCACGGATGTCCAGGTCGCGCGGACGCGGAAGGTCCACGTCGATGACCTCGATGATCCGCCCGGGAGTCGGAGACATGACGACAACGCGATCCGCCAGAAACAGGGCCTCGGTGATTGAGTGGGTGACGAAGAAGACGGTCTTTTCGTCGGCCATCCAAATGCGCTGCAACTCGACATTCAAGTCGTCCCGCGTCATCGCATCAAGCGCGCCGAACGGCTCGTCCATCAGAAGCAGGCGCGGATTCATGAGGAGCGCCCGGCAGATGGACACGCGCTGCCGCATACCCCCCGACAGCTCCCAGGGATGTCGGTCCTCGAAGCCCTTGAGACCCAGAAGCTCCAGCAGGTCCAGCGCCTTCTGGCGCGACACGCCGATCTCGGCGCCGGATATCTGAACGGGGAGCAGGACATTTTGCAGGACCGTCCGCCATTCGAGCAGAACATCGCGCTGAAAGACAACCCCTAGATTGCTTGGAGGTCCGTTCACGCGCTGGTCGCCGATCAGTATCTCGCCGGCGGTTGGGTGTTCGAGCCCGGCGAGGCACTGCAGCAATGTCGTCTTGCCGCAGCCGCTGGGGCCGAGCACGCTGACGAATTCCGAGGTGCGGATGGTCAGGTCGACGTTGCGGAAAGCGACGATATCGCCCCGCTGCGAATGGTATGTCTTCGTTGCCGCTCGCACGGAGACATACGCTTCGCGCCCGGACGTCATAGGCGGTTACCGCACTCGCACTTTCATTTCAGTTGGCGATCAGCTTGTTTGTGTACACGTCGGCGGGTTTGAGTCCCGGTTTGACCATGCCGACGCCTTCCATCGCGGCGATGGCCTCGACCCAGTCCGACTCTGCCTGCCAGCCGATCGGTTTGCCCCTCGTAGCCGGAGTGTCGAAGAATCGCATATACGCCTTCAGCTGTCCCATCATGATATTGCGGTCCAGCCGCAGGTCGGTGCGTTCCTTCATGATTGCGTCGACGCCCTCATCCTCGTGACTCGCAAGGATATATGCCCAGGCCTTCTGGTTGACCTCGATCAACTTCCTTAGGGCGGAGGCCTTCGCATCGACGTCCTGCTTGCGGACAACGAATCCGAAGCCGGGAACGTTCAAGCCGGCATCGGACATCAGGATGCCCTTGGACGGGCGCACGTTCTCTACGATCGGCAGGAAGAAAGCCACTGTCGAAACCGCCGCGTCGGAGCCACCCGTATTGTAGGTACTCATGAGGACTGACGGATCAACGCTGATGATCTGAAAGTCGTTGCGCGACATGCCGGATGCCTTCGCGTATGGATCAAAGAAGCTCGCCACGCCGGCGACCGACATCATCGCGATCTTCTTGCCTTTGAGATCCTGCAGTTTTTGCCAGGGGGAGTTGGCCGGCACCATCAATCCGTAGTCACTGGCGCGCTGAAAGCAGGCGACCGAGGTCAAGGGCATGCCATTCGACACACCGGCAGCCATTGCGCCAAGACCGGCAAAGCCGACGTCATACTGGCCTGCCGCGATATGCTGAATGGTCCCGGTGGACCCCTTGCCGTCGGCGATCTGAACCGTCAGCCCGGCCGCCTCATACCAGCCCTTCTGCTGTGCAAGATGCAATCCCGCGTGCATGCCGGTCGGCGACCAGTCTAGCTCGATGGAAAGCTTTTCCTTCTGCTGCGCGTCGGCGAATTCGACACCGCCCATAAGAAAGGCGAGGGCGAGCAGGAACCGCCCAATGGCATTCCCAACAGACGTTTTCGACATGTCGAGACCCTCCCGGCTGATTTTTGACGGCCAATGTTCAATTTGGCTTAGCCTAAGACATTCGATATTTTGTGTCAATTATCGATCAATCATATCAAATATGGATACGATCCATCGTATGGATTATCGTTCCGTTCTTGTGAATTTGACTGCGGCTCCAAATGGACACCACGATTGCCAAGGGTCTGCGCGTCCTGGAGGTTCTGGCCGCAAGCGATCAACCTCGCGGAATCTCCGAGATTGCGCGCGAAATCGCGATGAACAAAAGCAACGTGCAGCGAATCGTCGGTACGCTGCACGCCCTTGGCTATGTCAGCAGGGACCCTCGCACTGCCCGCTATGCGGCGACCTGTCGGATGTGGGAGTTCGGCATACGTGTCCTTCATCGCAACCACGTCCGCCGTGCCGCCCAGCCATATCTGCGCGCCCTGTTCGAAAAGCTGAACGAATCTGTCTTTCTATGCGTGCCGGATAGCGACGATGTGCTCTACCTGAACAAAATGGAAAGCGCTTCGCCGGTGCGGATTTCCGCCCGGATCGGCAGTCGCGTGCCGGCGATCAGGACCGCATCAGGCAAGGCAATACTCACATATTTGCCGGCAGAGGCAATCAAACGAGCTGTCGTCGCGGCACGCGATCGGTTTCGCATCGAGGATATCGACATGTCCCGCTTGCTCGAAGAGTTCGCAACGATTCGCAAAGACGGATTCGCCGTATCCGAGAGCGGCTACCGGCCAGGCGTGAGCAGTATCGCGGCGGCGATCCTTGCCCGAGACGGCACCGTTGCAGGATCAATCGCAGTGACTGGTCCGATCGAGCGCATGGACGCGCCGAAGCTAACGCGCTTTGCACCGGAAATAGTCAACGCGGCAACACGGATATCCGAAGCGCTATGATCTGGTGCGTGGCGCGCTCCCGGCCCCCGGTCATGATCAACTACTGGAGTGCGCTGCGAAGCGGCAAGCCCGACGACGACGACAAGGCATGATGCTGGCCTTGCCCGTGGGGATGCATTTGTCCCAAGATCGCTCCGGTTCATGGGCGGTCAGAGGGCGCGATGTTCTATCTCGGTGTGGACACGGGCGGCACGTTCACCGATTTCGTTCTATTCGACACAAGCACGCACGATCTCACCACCTTCAAGGTGCGCTCCATCCCGAGCGATCCGGCCGCCGCAGTCCAGGCCGGACTTCATCGGCTGCGCGCTGAGTTCAACGTATTGCCATCCGCCATAGCGCGGCTGATTTTTGGAACCACCGTCGCGACAAACGCCGTGCTCGAGCGGAAAGGTGCCAGCGTGGCGCTGCTGACCACCAGGGGCATGCGCGACGTGCTCGAAATTCAGCGGCAATGGCGTCGCCGCCTGTTCGACCTGTACCTGGAGAAGCCGGCGCCCCTAGCCACGCGGCGGCATCGCCTGGAAGTAAACGAGCGGCTGCTTGCCTCGGGCGAGGCTTTAGTTCCCTTGACGGAAGAAGAGATCGCGCGCTGCGTCGCGGCGGTGGGCAAGCTCCCGGTTGAGTCGGTCGCGATTTGCCTGCTGTTCTCTTTCTTGAAGGCCGAGCACGAACGCGCGCTCGGCGACGCGATCAGGGCGGCCCTGCCGCAGCTTCACGTCACGTTGTCGTCCGAACTTGCGCCGGAGTTCCGCGAATACGAGCGCACCGCGACCACGGTCATGAACGCCTATACCGCGCCCAAGATTGAACTTCTCGCGAAGCGCCTCGGCGATGTGCTGCATGCGGAAGGCTTCAGGGGCGCCTTCGGCATCGTCCAGTCGAACGGCGGGCTCATGTCGCTTGACCGTGCGCGTTCAAACGCTGTCCGCACCCTATTGTCCGGCCCAGCCGGCGGCGTGGTCGGGGCGGCCGCCGTCGCGGGATACTCCGGGGTCAAGAGCATCCTTGGCTTCGACGTCGGCGGCACCAGCACCGATATCGCGTTAGTCGAAAACGGCGAGGTGCGCCTGCACGCCGATGGCGAGATCGCGGGCTATCCGGTCAAGGTGCCGCAAGTCGGCGTCCACACGATCGGCGCCGGCGGAGGCAGCATCGCGCGTCCGGTGCTCGGCATGCTCAAGGTTGGACCGCAAAGCGCCGGCGCCAATCCTGGCCCCGCCTGCTACGCCCAAGGCGGCGCCGAGCCGACGGCCACGGACGCGGCCGTGCTGCTCGGCTATATCGACCCGGACTATTTTGTCGGCGGCGAGATCAAGCTGGACCGCGATGCAGCGCGCGTCGCCGTTCAAGAGAAGGTGGGTGCACCGCTCGGTCTTGACGCCGACGCAGCATCACTGGCGATCATCGACGTCCAGGTTGCAACGATCGTCGCTGGCATCCGCAAGGTATCGGTCCAGGTGGGCAAGGATCCGCGCGAATTCGCACTTCTGCCGTTCGGCGGCGCGGGCGGCATCTATGCCGGCCTTGTCGCAGAAGAGATCGGCATGGGCACCATCCTTCTGCCGCGGCATCCCAGTGTTCTGTCAGCGCTGGGCATGTTGATGACGGACGTCCGCCAGGACGTCGTTGTCACGCGCATCGCGCGGCTCGACCAGATGAAGGCACAGGAGATCGCCGAGACCTTTCGTGGGCTGAAGGACCAGGGAGCCTCCCAGCTCGCGGCGGACGGCCAGCCGCTCGAGCGGCTCGAATTCATCCTGACGTGCGACATGCGGTATGTTGGTCAGGCCTACGAGATCAACCTCTTGCTGCGGGACACTGGCGCCGACGCGTTCGAGCCCTCGGCGCTGACTCGCGCATTCCATGCCGAGCACAAGCGGCTTTATGGGCAATGCTCGGAGCGAGAGCCGGTGGAGATCGTGAGTTATCGCGTCGGCGCCGTCAGCATCGTCGAGAAGGCCGTGCTGGCGCCCCTGCTGCCGCGTGCGGCCAGCGCGCCGAAGCCGCGAGGGCGACGCAGAGTTCTGCTCGACGGCAAGACCGGCTGGATCGAGTGTCCCGTTTTCGAACGATCCAATCTCGCTCCCCGCGACACCGTCGAGGGACCCGCCATCGTCGAGGACCGAGGGTCCTCGTACGTGCTCCGCATCGGTCACAGCCTCGGCGTCGACCATGTCGGCAACGCTTCTATCACCTTGGCGCCGCGTGAAAAAGCACGGCAATGGTTGGGGTAAGGATGAACCATGACCGCATTTGATCCCGTCACGCTCGAGGTTGTCGGCAACTATCTGGTGTCGACCGTCCGCGAGATGGGCGCGACGCTGATGCGGACGGCATATTCCGTCGTGCTGCGCGAGCAGATGGACTGCACCACCGCCTTGTTCGACCCGAACGGCCAGCTCATCGCCCAGGCCGACCACGTGCCGTCGCATCAGGGAACCTTGTCCTTTGCCGCCCGCTTCGTGGCACGACACTTCACAATGAAGCCGGGCGACGTCGTTATTCTGAACCATCCCTATCGCGGCGGCACGCACCACCCCGACATCATGATCTTTCGCGCGATCTTCTTCGAGGATCGGCAGGTCGCGTTGGCCGGCGCACTGGGCCATCAGATCGACGTCGGCGGCCGTTCGCCCGGCAGCGTCGCAACCGACGCCCGCGACGTGTTCGAGGAGGGGTTAATCATCCCTCCGATGAAACTCTACCGCGAAGGCGAGCTCGTGGAAGAGGTTCTGCAGATGATCGAAGCGAATATCCGTGTCCCTGAGGAAACGCTCGGCGATATCCGCGCCGAGATTGCGGCAACAGCAGTGGGCGAGCGTCGATACATCGAGCTATGCGAGAAGTATGGCGCCGACCGTCTGAGCCACATCGTCGCCAACTTGCTTGACCACTCCGAATCCATGATGCGGCGCGACCTCGCCCAGTATCCGAACGGCACCTATAAGGCGGTCGGCTTCATGGACGGCGACGGACTCAGCGAGGATATGGTCCGAATCGAAGTCGCCGTGACGCTTGAAGACGGATCCGTCGTGATCGACTTCGCCGGCACAAGTCCGCAGCTCAAAGGTCCGTTCAACTGTTCGCTGTCCTCCGTCCAAGCGGCCTGCTATTGCGCCGTGCGCTACATGGTCGATCCGGCGATTCTTCAGAACGAAGGCTGCTACAGGCCTGTCAAGATCGTGCTGCCGGAAGGCTCTGTCGTGAGCCCGATCAAGCCTGCGCCGTTGAGCGGGCGCTTCCACACGCTCGAACGGATCGCGACGACCATCGTGCAGGCATTCAACGGCGCCCGCGGCGACGATGCGGTCGCGAACGGGCATGGACATCTCACATCGTTTTCGACGTCTGGCCGAAGACCGGGCAATGGATCTACCTTCGTGCTGTTCGAGTATCACGGCGGCGGTTGGGGCGGCACATCTCGTTGCGACGGGCTCGACGCCACCTTCGGCCTCATGGCCAACTCCTACGACAATCCAGTGGAAGCCATCGAGATGGCCTATCCGCTGCTGGTGGAGACCTACGAGTTCATTCCCGACAGCGGCGGGGCAGGCAAGCACCGCGGCGGGTTGGGCTTGCGCAAGCACATCAAATATCTGCAGGGGTCCGGTTATTTCACCAATCGGTCCGATGCAACCAAATTTGGCGCGGCCGGTGCATTGGCCGGAAAGGATGGACTGCCGGCGCGGCATGCGCTGAAGCGCCGCGACGGTCGCCTCGAAGTCCTACCATCAAAGGCGACAAACCTGACCATCGCCGCAGGGGACACCATGATTCTCGAGACCGCGGGCGGTGGTGGCTACGGCTCGCCCCTGGATCGCGATCCGCAGGACGTGCTGAGGGACGTCATAGACGAAAAAGTCACACATAGAGCCGCGCAAGAGATCTATGGCGTTGTTTGCGATCCCGATCGGCTGTCCCTGGACCAGCGGGCTACCGAGATTCAACGAGCACAGCTGCGACGCGATCGCCAGAACGGCGGTTAACGCTGCAGGCTGCCAATCCTGCGTTCAACGAAGGCTCGACGCGATTGAAAGGAACTTAGCGCCCGACCAGTGAGCCCGTCATCAACCAGATCATTTCGCCGATAGGGCCACGTGCTTCCGCCCGGCAAAATTTGGCGAAGCCGCCGAAGACCGAACAATCAATTTGGTGCGCATCGTCGAAGTGACCGAGCGAGAGGTTTCGCGTCCCTCGATACGGTTCATGAGAAGGCGTGCTGCCGCTCGCCCCATTTCATATCGCGGCTTTCGCACCGTGCTGAGCGGCGGTTTGACGACGCCCGCAAAGGAATCATCGTCGAAGCTCATCAGCGAGACGTCGCCAGGAACGGATAGTCCGCGTGAATGAAACGATCGCATTGCGCCGAGCGCCAGCAGATCGACGGCGGAAAAGACTGCCGTGAAATCCTGCCTGGACTGCATCAGTTTTTCCGTGGCCTGGAAGCCCGCCTCCTCGGATATTGACGCAACCGGCACAACTAGCCTGTTCAACACGCGTATGCCCGCATCGCTCAGCGCTCGCTCGTATCCGCGGCGGCGGCGCGTGGTGTTGAAGTTGTCGGACGGCCCGGCCAGGTGCGCGATCGAGCGATGACCCAACGAGATCAGGTGCTGCGTGGCGGCATAGGCGCCATCCTCGTCGTCCGCCACGACGAAATCGGCGTCGATGCCTTCGACAATGCGGTTAACGACCACGACGGGGTGCGGGAAGCTTGTTTGTGGCACGGGAACCTCGCCGCTGTGGAGCAGCAGCAGCACGGCGCCGTCCGCCCGGAATTGCTTGAATACGTCGAAGACGGAATGGTCGAGGTTTTCCAGGTGACGCTCCGACACGACGGTCAGCGTGTAGCCGTGCTGCGAAATCTCGTCGACCAGTCCCTCCAGCACCTCCATATGGTAGAGGCTAGGGAACCGCCCGGAGGTGTTGGGCACCACGTAGACGATGGAGTGGGTTCGGCCGGCGGTTAGCGCTGCCGCGGCAGCATTGCGGACATAGCCCAAGCGCCGCGCCTCGGCCCGGACCTGCCGGCGCGTTTCGGCCGTCATGCCCGGCTGGTCGCGCAGCGCGCGCGAAACGGTCGTCGCGGACAGTTTCAGCTTATGGGCGATATCGACGATCGTCGCGCGCGCGGACGCGCGCGGGTTGCCTGGATCGCGCGAAGCGGACTTGCCGCCTTTCGGTCCCGACTTCGCCTTTCTACGGGCCACTCGAACCTCCCGATCGGTATCGTTTCGCGCCGCCGCTCCGACCAACGTATTTCACTGCGATCCAGCGGCGTCGTTTATGGGCACAAGCTTCAGAACTGTGCATCGGTGTGGCTGCTTTGCGTTAACGTCGCGACGCCGGGCGACGCAATGCGCGCAGGCCGTGCCGTGATGCCACCCACGGACCTTACACCGCACCCACGCGCGATGGCACCCTATGATTGCTCTTTCACTTTCGGTGCCCGCGCAAACCAAGTCGCTTCTGTTCTGCCGAAAACCATGGTAGTTTAACGTTAATGTCGCCGGCATTATCGTAGGGCTTGATTGGCGCCGGCGGTAGGGGAAACGGAGGGGCACTATGTCATTGGGTGGACGTACAATACTTGCCCTGTACGGGGCATTCGCGCTAGCAGCAGCCGCTTGTTTGGGCGCCAGCGATGCCGCCGCGCAGAAGATCATCCGGCTCGGTCATTCGGAAGGCGCGGACGCGCCGCACGGCCAGACGATGCAAATCTTCAAAAAACTGGTCGAGAGCCAGACCGGCGGGCGCGTTCAGGTACAGATTTTCGTCTCGTTGCAGCTCGGCCCGGTGGTCGAGGAACTCGAGGGCGTCAAGCAGGGGACTCAGGAGATGTTCATCTCCACGCCCGCCTGGTTCAGCCGTTTCTATAACCAGGTCGATGTGCTGTCGCTGCCTTACCTGGTCACCGACTGGGACCAGGCCGAGCGCATGATGCAGTCCGACGCGGTCCGCAAGATCGCCGCCGACGCAGAAGCGGCTTCGGGAATCAAGATCCTGGGCGTCATCCCGGTCGGGTTCCGCAACGCCGCGACACGCGTGCGGCCGATCATGAAAGCCGAGGATTTTGCCGGGCTGAAGATCCGGGTCCAGAATTCTCCCGTCTATATCGGCGCGTTCCGCGCGCTGAAGGCCAATCCGGTCGCGATGGATGCGGGCGAGCAGTTCCAGGCAGTGCAGAGCGGCGTGATCGACGGTCTTGAATCGACCTTCCCGATCATCCTGTCCGCCAAGTATAACCAGGTCGCGCCGTTCATCTCCGAAACCCGGCACAACTTCGACGTCTTTCTGGTCTACATCAACCAGAAGTTCTTCAACGGCCTGGCCCCGGACGAGCAGCAAGCCGTGACCAGCGCGATGCGCGCGGCCGAGATCGCCAGCGTCGTGATCACGCGCAACGCGGAATCGCAGGCCCAGCGCGCGCTGGTGGCTTCAGGCGCCAAGCTCAACGATGTGCCGAAGGAGACGATCGCAGCGCTGCAAGCGGCCGTGAAGCCTCTCTACGACGAGATGGGCCCGAAGTTCGAACCAAACCTGTCGGCCTTGCGCAAAGCCATTGCGGCCAAATAGGGTGGTTGCCCGCGCCCGTCCCGGCGGCCGGTGCATGACCGGGACGAGCCCACCCGCTTGATAGGCTGGCGCCAACGTATCGGGCGCGCATCCAGAGGTGAAGTTTGATGCGGGCATGGAAAGTCCTGGATACGGCGATCGTCCGCGTCACGGAAGTGCTCTCCGTCGCGATCGGCCTGATTCTGCTCCTGTTTTTAACCCTGGGAATCTTGGGTCGGTATATCACCGGGTTTTCCGTCTCGTTCGTCGAATCGGCCTCGCGCCTGCTTCTGGTATGGTTTTTTCTGCTGGGCTGCGGTTTGGCGCTGCGGGTGAAGGCGCATGTCGGCATGGACCTGCTGCAGCGCAGGCTGCCGCGGCCGGCAGCCAGGGCCGTGATCTATCTCGCGCATATCGGCTCGCTGATCTTCTACGGCATGGTGCTCGCGGGAACGGCGCAGGCGCTGAGCATTTCCGCAGGCACGACCGATCCGTCGTTGGGCATCAACGGCCTCTGGGGCATGATCTCGGTGCCGATCGGCTTTGGCCTGTTGGTCTACCACCAGATCTATCTGGTTGTCGAAGATTGGGTGCGTCCCGATGCTGCGCCCGAGCAGCAGCAATTGACGGAATAGCCGATGCTGACCGTCGTCACCGTCGTCTTCACCGCGAGTTTTCTGGTCGGTGTCCCGATCGCATTCTGCTTCGGGCTCGCGGGCGGAGCCTACATCCTGTTCTGGGAAGCGCTGCCGCCCGGACTTCTCGTCCGGCGCATGTACTACGCGCTGGACAGTTTTCCCCTGCTGGCCGTGCCCCTGTTCATCATGGTCGGCGACCTCGCCGAACGCGCCGGACTCATTCCGCGCCTGGTCGCGTGGCTGAAGATCCTGGTCGGGTGGATGCGCGGCGGCATCGCCTATATGAACGTCATTTCGATGACAATCTTTTCCGGCATCAGCGGCACGGCGATCGCCGATCTTGCAAGTCTGGGGCGCATCATGCTGGGGATGATGCAGAAGGCGGGCTATGACCGCGGCTTCAGCTGTGCGCTGACGGCCGCCACGTCGATGCTGGGCCCGATCATCCCGCCAAGCGTGGCCTTCATCATCTATGCCCTGGCGGTCGGTAACATCTCGATCGTCGGAATGTTTCTGGCAGGTGCGCTGCCCGGCCTGGTCATGGCCTTGGCGCTGCTGGCATGGGCCTGGTACAAGACCCGCAACGACACCCAGATCGAAGTTTATCCGCGTCCGAGCCTGCGCGAGATCGGCGCCAGCACGGTTCAGGTGCTGCCCATCCTCGTACTGCCCCTCATCATCATCGTCGGCATTACGGGCGGCGTCGTCACGGTCACGGAATCGGCGGCAATCGCCGTGATCTACGTGCTGGTGATCGGGTTCCTGTTCACGCGCGAACTGCGACTCCGCGACATCTATCAATCCACGCTTTATGCCGCAACCACCAGCGCCGTCCTGGGCATGCTGATGGGTACCGGTGCGATCATCTCGTGGATCCTGACGCGCAACCAGGCAACCGCCCTGCTGGCCGACTTCGTGGCGTCGGTTTCCGGTGACCCTGTCGTATACATGCTGATCTCCTTCGCTGCCTTGAC
Organism: Alphaproteobacteria bacterium; assembly: GCA_020846275.1. Lineage (GTDB taxonomy): Bacteria > Pseudomonadota > Alphaproteobacteria > JAEULC01 > JAEULC01 > JAEULC01. The sequence goes on along the minus strand of JADLEG010000174.1, from coordinate 40,254 downwards.
GATCATTGGCACGGTCATGGAGGCGACGCCAATGATCATCGCACTGGCGCCGCTTATGGCGCCGGTGGCGGCCAAGCTGGGCATTCCCGACATCCAGTTCGGCCTGGTATTCTGCATGACCGTGCTGGTCGGAATGATTACGCCGCCCGTAGGCCTGATTCTGTTCCTGACATGCACCCTCGGCAACATATCGCTGGAGCGTCTGTCGTGGGCGATACTGCCTTTCTGTATCCTCGAATCCGTCGTGATCCTGGCGGTGATCCTCTTTCCGCCGCTGACCTTGTGGCTGCCGCGCTCGCTCGGGTTCTGATCGCCTTGCGGAGGCTCATGGCATGATCAAGGGAATGATCGAGCGGCCGCCGGCCGCGATCGTCGCGCGTCTCAAGCGCTTCAGCACGGGCACAATCAGCAACGTATTCGACAAGCTGGGCCTGCCCGGCGTGGTGCGCGGCATCAAGGCGGTCGGGCCGGGCATGCGCTTTTGCGGGCCAGCCTTCACCGTGATGGAGGTGACGGGCGAGTACGGCCGCTACGGGCCAGAGGAACTGCCGCTGGGCGAAATGATCGACGCCGCCCGCCGCGGCGATGTCATCGCCGTCGACAATGGCGGCCAGCCGGTCTCGACCTGGGGCGGCGTCGCCTCCTTCGCCGCCGCCCGCAAGCGCATCGGCGGTCTTCTGGTGGATGGCGGCGTGCGCGACGTCGACCAGGTCGCAAAGCTGCGTTTTCCCATCTTCGCCCGCCACGTCGTGCCGATAACCGGCAAGGGCCGCATCAAGATCGTGTCGATCAACCAGCCGGTGCGGATCGACGGAGTGCTCGTACGGCCCGGCGACATCCTGCTGGGCGACGGATCCGGCGTCGTTGTGGTGCCGGTGGAGCGCGCGGCGGAGATCGCGACGCTGGCGGCGGCCCAGGACGCCGCGGACGCGCGGATCATGCGTGGCGTGCGCCGCGGCCTCTCCTTCGCGCAAGCCTCGCGCCAGGCCGGCGTACGCTAGACCAGTCGCGCCCTCGCCAGCTTGGCGACGCTTGACGGAACCGCGCCCTCTCTGGCAATCTTGGCCGCACGCAAACGTTAAACCAATCTGCATTGCGGCAATCGAGGGAAGCTCCATGAAGCGCAAGGTCGTCCATACCGATCGCGTTCCGGCCGGGCGCGCGCGGATCTCCCAGGCCATCATCCACGGCGACGTGGTCTATGTCTCCGGCATGGTGGCGCGCGTTCCTGCAACCGGCAAGGTGCCGCCGGGCGGCGCGGGCCCCCAGACCAGACAGGTCTTGAAGAACGTTGAGTCGGTGCTGAAGGCCGCCGGCAGCGATATGCGCCACGTGCTGAAGATGTCTTGCTTCCTGTCCGACATGGACGATTTCCCGGCCTTCAACACGGAGTGGGAGACGTTCTTTCCGAAAGAGCCGCCCGCACGCATCTGCGTGCAGGCACGCCTGGGCCCCAGCTTCGTGGTCGAGATCGATGCCATCGCTGCCCTGCCGCCGCGTCGCTCCACGAAGACGAAGAAGTCGGCACGATGATCAGCGCCAATCGCGTCCGACGGCGCCTTGCCGAAGGGCATCCGGTCTTCGGCCCCAACGTGAACTTCAATTCGGCGTGGTTCGTCGACATGGCGGGCGCCATCGGCTTCGACTTCGTGATGCTGGACGCCGAACACGGGCCGCTGGGACCGGAAAGCGCGGAACTGATGATCCGTGCCGCCGAGCAAGCCGGGATCGCGCCGCTGGTGCGCATCCCCACCAACCAGCCGCACGAATTCCTGCGCTTCCTGGATATCGGCGCCGTCGGCATCCAGGTGCCGCATGTCGACTCACGCGCGGAGGCCGAAGCGGCGGCTGCGGCCGTGCGCTATGCGCCGCGCGGCAGCCGCGGCCTTGCCGGCACGACGCGTGCCGCGGGCTACGGCTCCTCGATGGGTCTGGCCGAATACATGGCGCTCGCAAACCGGGAAGTGCTCTGCATGCCGATGATCGAGACCGCATCCGGCCTGAAGAACGTGGAAGCGATCGCCGCGACCGACGGGGTGGACGTACTGGTGATCGGTCCGAGCGATCTGTCGCAATCGATGGGCCATGGCGGCAACCGCAACGTCCCGGCGGTGCAGCAGGCCATCGACCATATTATCGCGCGCGCCAAGGCGCACAAGAAGTGGGTATCCCTGCCGGCCGCGGACCTTGCCAGCGCTCGCGAGGCGATCGCGCGCGGGGCCGATTTCGTCATGATCTCCCCCGCCGCCTGGTTGGTGGGCGCCGGTCGGGAGTTGCTGGCCGGCGCAGGCCGCAACGCGAAGTGATCGGCGCGACCAAGACAATCCGGCATTGCCCACCGCCCGTTCCGACGACTCCAGGGACGCAGATCACCGGAACTGGACAGCGGAGCTTGGACCAGGAGAGCGCAGTCCTATGACGTTTCGCATTGGCGTCGATATCGGCGGCACGTTCACCGATTTCGCCTTGTTCGACGAAACCGCCGGAAGGATGGCGATCCACAAGCAGCTCACCACGCCCAAGGATCCCTCGCTTGCCGTCATCGAGGGCGTGGATCTGCTTGTTCGGCGCGAAAACGTGTCGGTCAACGATATCGCCGAGATCGTGCACGGAACCACCTTGGTCACCAATGCGGTCATCGAGCGCAAGGGTGCCGTGACCGGCATGCTGGTGACCAAGGGATTTCGCGACGTCCTGGATATCGGCCTGGAGCGGCGTTACGACCTGTTCGACCTGCGCCTGGTCTTCCCGCCGCCGATCGTGCCGCGCGAGCGCCGGGTGGAGCTGGATGAGCGCGTGCTGTTCGACGGCAGCGTGCGCCAGAAAGTGTCGCTGGAGGAGGCGCGCGCGGGCATTCGCTCGCTGGTGGACAACCACCAGATCAAGGCGCTGGCAGTCTGCCTGCTGCACGCCTATGCCAATCCCGAACACGAATTGGCCATCCGCGCCCTGGTCGAACGGGAGTTTCCCGATCTGTTCGTGTCCACCTCAGCCGAGATATTCCCGTTCCTGCGCGAGTACGAGCGCTGGACCACGACGACGATAAACGCCTATGCCCAACCGATGGTGGACCGCTACCTCGCCAATCTGGAGGGCGGGCTGCGCAAGATCGGCTTCAAGGGCATCCTGTCGATCATGGCTTCGAACGGCGGCACGGTGACCCCGGCCCTGGCCCGGCGCTATCCGGTGCGGATGCTGGAATCCGGCCCGGCGGCCGGCGTGCTGATGTCGGCCCATCACGGCCGCACGCTGGACCTGCCCAACCTTCTTTCGTTCGACATGGGAGGCACGACCGCCAAGGGTTCGTTGGTGCGCGACATGAACCCGCTGAAGAAATACGAGATGGAGGTCGCGCGGGTCCACGAATTCAAGCGTGGCAGCGGCCTGCCGGTGAAGGTGCCGGTCATCGACATGATCGAAATCGGCGCGGGCGGCGGAAGCATCGGCAGCGTGGACGATCGCGGTGTCATCCGCGTCGGCCCGCACAGCGCCGGCGCCGATCCGGGACCTGCATGTTACGGGCGCGGCGGCACGGCGCCGACGCTGACCGACGCCAATCTGGTGCTGGGCTACCTCGATCCCGGCTTCTTCCTGGGCGGCGGGATGAAGCTGGACCTGGCGGCGGCGAAGCGGGCGATCGAGAAGAATGTCGGCAAGCCCCTGAACCTGGCGCTGGACCGTGCGGCCTGGGGCATCCACGAGATCATCAACGAGGACGTCGCCAGGGCCTTCCGCGTCCACGCCTCGGAACGCGGATTCGACTATCGGGGCTGCAGCATGATCGCCTTCGGCGGCTCGGGCCCCGTCCATGCCATGCGCATCGCACGCAAGCTGAAGATCCCCCGGGTGATCTTCCCGGTCGGCGCAGGGGTGATGTCGGCATTCGGCCTGCTGGCCAGCCCCCGCTCGTTCGAGATCGTGAAATCCGAGGTCGTGTTCCTGGACTCGCTGACGGAAGACGGCCTTGCCGCCCGGTTCGCACCGCTGGTGAAGGAGACGACCGGGTACCTGCGCGCCAGCCAGACCGCCGCCAAGGACATCCGCATCGTCCGCCGCCTGGACGTCCGCTATTTCGGCCAGGGCTACGAGTTGGAGGTGACCCTCCCCGAGGGCGACGAAGCGGAGCTGCTGAGGCGCATTCCCGAGCTGTTCGCCAAGGCCTACGAAAGCGTGTTTTCCATCAGCTTTCTGGACCAGCGGCTCGAGATCGCCGCCTGGAAGGTCGAGGCCGTAGGTCCTTTGCCACCGATGCGAACCGGGTTCCAGCTCGGCCATGCTGGCGCGTCCAAATCGGCGCAGAAGGGCACGCGCCGCGCCTATTCGGCCGAGCAATCAGGTTATGCGGACTTCCCGGTGTTCGACCGCTACGCGCTGAAGCCCGGCGCCAACGTGATGGGTCCCGCGCTGATCGAGGAAAATGAGTCGACCTGCGTGATCGGCGCGGGCGACCGGGTCGTGGTCGACGAACGCTTCAATCTCGTGGCGGACATCGTGCCGGAGGCAGGGTCAGCATGAAGGAATTCGACGCCGTCAGCCTGGGCATCCTGTGGGATCGCCTGATCTCGATCACCGACGAGATCGTCTCTTCACTGATCCGCACATCCTTTTCGATCAATGTGCGCGAGAGCTACGACCTGTCCTGCGTCCTGTTCGATGCCAACGGCGTGCCCATCGCGCAAGGCAGCTACAGCGTGCCGTCCTTCACCGGCACGGCCGCGCCGACCCTGCGACACATGCTGCGCAAATATCCGCCGGCGACGCTGCGGCCCGGCGATATCGTGGCCACCAACGATCCCTGGATGGGCACGGGGCATCTCTACGACATCAACGTGATGCGGCCCGTCTTCCGCAAGGACAAGCTGGTCGGCTACACGCTCAGCATCACGCATCTGCCGGACATCGGCGGCGTCGGCGTGTCTGCCGGGCCGACCCAGATCTACGAGGAGGGGCTGCGCCTGCCCGTCTGCAAGTTGATGCGCGCCGGCGTGCTGGATACCGAGCTGATGGAGCTGATCCGCACCAACGTGCGCGTCAACGAGCAGGTGATCGGCGATATCATGGCCAACATCTCGTGCAACGAGGTGGGCGGCCGATTGCTGCTCGAGTTCATGGACGAGTACGGGCTGGACGACCTTGTGCCGCTGTCGACCGCGATCCTGGCGCAGTCCGAGCGCACCATGCGCGAACGCATCCGTACCATCCCGGACGGAATCTACAAGAATCGCATCGATATCGAAGGCGTGAACGAGGCAATCCCGCTTGCCTGCACCATCACGAAGAAGGACGACAGCGTGGTCGTCGACTTCGCAGGCACCGGCGACAGCGTGCGCGCGGCGATCAACGTGCCGTTCTGCTACACGCGCGCCTGGGCCGCCTATTCGATCAAGTGCCTGACCACGCCGGGGACGCCCAACAACGAAGGGTCGGTGCGGCCGATCAACGTGACGGCGCCCGAGGGCTGCATCCTGAACACCCAGGTCCCCTTCCCGACCGCCGGCCGCCACGCCGTCGGTCATTTCATCGTGCCGCTGATGATGGGCGCGATGCAGGATGCAGTGCCCGATCGCGTGCAGGCCGATGTCGGCATGATGAACATCTTCAACGTCCAAGGTACCAACCGCGACGGGCGGGGCATCGCGAGCCTGTTCTTCCTGGCCGGCGGCTTCGGCGCCCTGGCGGGCATGGATGGCGCGCCCACTACGCCAGCCCCGTCGAACATGGGGGTCGTGCCGACCGAAATGTGGGAGAACATCACCAGCATGACGGTCGAGCGGCGCGAACTGCTGCCCGATTCCGGCGGGCCCGGCGCGGCGCGCGGTGGCGTGGGCCAGGAAGTGGTCCTGGTCAATGACACGGGCAACCTGCTGACCGTGGCCTTCATGGGCCAGCGCACGCAGTTCCCCGCCAAGGGGTTCCAGGGCGGCAAGGCCGGGCGGCTGCGCGGGTATCAGATCAACGGCAAGCCGGTCAATCCGAAGGGCCGGTTCGTGCTGAACCCGGGCGACGTGATCAGCCTGTTCGAGGCGGGCGGTGGCGGGTTTGGCGATCCAGCCAGGCGCCCGCCGGAGCTGGTGCTGGCCGACGTACGTAGCGGGTTGGTGACCGCGGAAGGGGCGCTGCGCGATTATGGCGTGCGCGTCGACCTGAAGCGCGGCACGGCCGTCAGGGCGTAAGGCCGGACGAAGGACGGCAACGCGGCCGCCCTTCGCCGAACCAGACGCCTAACCTCGGGCCGCCTTCAGGACCGTGTCCATCAGGTCCTTGCCGAACTCGCTTTCGAATTTCTGGTAGATCGGGGCCGTGGTTTTGCGGAATTCTTCGAGTTGCGCCGGGTCGACCTTGTTGAACTTGACGCCGGCCTTGATCATCTTCTGCAGCGCCTCGGCGTCCTCCTTCTCCGCGACGTCTCGCTGATACGCGACCGCCTTGGCGCTCGCCTTCTCGATCACCGCCTTCATGTCGGCCGGCAGCGCGTCCCAGTAAGGCTTGTTGATCCAGCGTCCCAACACGTCATAGAAAAGCGGCAACTCGCTCAGGTAGCCCGCGACCTCGTAGAATCGCTGGTCGTGGACGTTCTGATAGTTGGCTTCCATGGCATCGATCACGCCCTGCTGGAGCGCCGTGTAGAGCTCCTTGAAGTCCATCGCCACGGGATTGGCGCCCAGAAGCCGGTAGGTTTCGACATGCACCCGGATCGGCTGCAGGCGTATCTTCATGCCCTGCATGTCCTTGATGCCGGCGATCGGCCGCAGGCGATTGATGGTGTTGCGCCAGCCCACCTCCTCGAAGCCCAGGGCCTTGAACCCCACCGCGCCGACCAGCTTGTCGATCTCCTGGCCGAACGGACCGTCCAGCAGCTTGATCGCCGCCTCGCGGCTCTTGAACAGGAAGGGGAAATTCAGCACGCCCAGCTTGGGCGCGTAGGCCGTCATGAAGCCGGTGGTCGCCACGCTCATCTGGATGGTGCCGGCCTTGACCTGGTCCAGCAGTTCTTTGGTGCCGCCCAGCGAGCCGCCGAAGAACAGCTCGACCCCCACCCTGCCCTTGCTTTCCGCCTCGACCTCCTTCTTGAACAGCTCCATCGAGCGCGAATGGTTCATCTCCGGCGCCAGGGCCGAAGCGAACCTGATCGTGTAGTCGGCCGCCATGGCCGTGGTCGACGTTGCGACCATGCCCGTTGCCAGCAGCGCGGCGATGAATCTGGTTGCCATCTCCCGATCCTCCGATTTAACGTTAAACTGAAAGGGTGCCATATCGGCGGTGGGACCGCAAACCCGGACCCTGCGCTAGCGGAAGCCGAGGCTGTGCGGAATGGCCAGCGAGATAGCGGGCACGAAGGCAACGATCAAGAGCGCGATGAACTCGGCCACCACGAACGGCAGAATGGCGCGCGACAGCGTCTTCAGCGGCATGTTTGCGACGCCGCAGACGACGAACAGCACGCTGCCCACGGGCGGGGTGATCAGGCCGATTTCGACTGCAAGCACGAACATGACGCCGAAATGAAGCGGATCGATCCCGAACTTGTAGGCGATCGGCGCCAGGATGGGCGCGAACATGACCATCAGCGGCACCGGCTCGACCGCGATGCCCGCGAGCATCATGAACACCAGGAAGACCAGGATGAAGGTGACGCGGTCCGGCGCGATGGACATGACCAGGGCGCTGAGCGCGGCCGGGAAATGCATCGCCGTCAGCAGCCAGGTGACGATCTCGGACGTCGCCAGCAGCAAGGTCACGACCGAGGTGGTGACGATGCTGCGTTCCACCGCGGCGAGCACGATCGGCGTCGTCAGGCCGCGGCGAATCGCCAGCCCGACCACCAGGACATAGACGACGCAGACCGCAGCCGATTCCGTGGGCGTGAAGATGCCACCCAGAATCCCGCCCAGGATGATCATCGGCGCCAACAGGGCCGGCGCCGCGCCGCGGAAGCTGCTGGCGACGCGCTGCAGCGCGAAGCCTTCGTCGCTGACGGGATAGCCGCGCCGCACGGCCATGACGTAACAGAGGATCGACAGCACGAGCGCGATCAGCAGGCCGGGCAGGATGCCCGCCATGAACAGGCCGGCGATCGACACCTTGCCGCCCAGCGTCAGCGAATAGATCACCATGCCGATGCTCGGCGGGATGATCGGCCCCATGATCGCGGCCGCGGCCGTCACGGCGGCGGCGAACGGCTTGTCGTAACCGGCCTTGACCATCGCCGGGATCATCACCGCCCCCAGGGCCGCCGCATCGGCGGTGGCGGCGCCCGAGATGCCGGCGAACACGACGTTGGCGATGACGTTCACCTGGGCCAGGCCGCCGCGGATGCGGCCCACCAGCGAATCGCAGAACCTGACCAGCGACAGCGTGATCCCCGAGGCCGCCATGAGGTCGCCGACCAGGATGAAGAAGGGGATCGCCAGGAACGGGAAAGAATCGACGCCCGCGAACATGCGCTGGGGCAGAATCACCATCGACACGTTGCTCCATGTCACCAGCCCCGCGATGGCGGCCAGCCCAAAGGCGAAGGCGACAGGCACGCCGATCATCAGCGTGACCAGGAACGTCGTGATCAATGCACTCATGGGCGGCTCCTAGCGGTCATCGCGGTCGGGGCCATGGCCGCCGACCCTGGCCAGAAGCTGCAACAGCATCAGCGCCGCGCCGACCGGCAGGGCAAGGAAGATCCAGCCCATGCTGATATCGAGGATCGGCGAGCGCTGCGCCCACATGGCCGGCACCAGCTTGGCGCTCGCCCACAGGAACACCATCAGGAAAGCCGCCACCGCCAGATGCACGGCGGCGCGCAAGAGGGGCCAGCGTTCGTGGTAGCCGAGTTCCAGGCCGATATGCTGGCCGCGCCGCAGGGCCAGACTGGCGCCCAGGAACGTCACCCACACGAAGCAGTATCGCGCAAGCTCGTCCGAGAAGATCAGCGACTGTTGGACGGCGTAGCGGAACACCACTTCGCCGGCGACCAGCACCACCAGCAGGCACCCAACCGCAATGACGCACAGGCGTGTCAGAACGGTGACCGCGTCGACAAGCTTCTTAAGCATGGCGGAATTCATCCGCTCGTGACGGCGATGGCCGAAATCCACCGATACAAAGCCAATGGAGGACCGCAATGAGCAGCAGCATCAAGCGCAAGCTGAAGGACCGGAAGCCGGTGACCGTCATCAATCCGGACCACCCCTCACCCAGCCTGGTGGCGTCGATCGCCAAGCTGGGATTCGACGGCATCTTCATCGACTGCGAGCATGGCGCCGCGAACATGGAACGCGTCGAGGACATGGCGCGCGCGGCGCGTCTGCACGGGGCCGAGTCGATCCTGCGACCGGACACGGGGCTTCCCTGGCTGATCACGCGCTACCTTCATCGCGGCGTCGATGGGGTCATGGTGCCGCTGGTCCACACGGCCGCCGATGCGCAGCGCGTGGTCGATACCGTCCGCTATGCCCATCCTGACGACTACGAGGACAAGATCATCGTGCTGATGATCGAGTCGGTCGACGGGATCAAGAACCTGAAGCAGATGCTGAAGATCGACGGCATCGACGTCTTTTTTATCGGGCCCGGCGACCTGTCCCAGTCCATGGGATATCCGCTGCGGGTTTGGGAGGGCCAGGCTCGCCCCGCGGCAGTGACCACAGCGGTCGACCGGGCGATCGCCGCCATCGTCGACGCCGGCAAAACGGCAGGGACGCTGGTCAATCGAACCGACACCGCGGAGTACATCGAGAAGGGGGTGCTCTACCTCTACGATCATGCGAGCCATTTTCTGACGTCGGGCGCGAACGAGTTCCTTGAACGCGTGGCGAGCGCGCGGCTGCCGAAGCCGTAAAGCCGGTTGACGCTGCGCGGACGCGTGTGACAGGCTACGCAAACGTTACACCAGATCGCGCGCCGCTGTCAGCAGGGCAATTCACGGGGAGGAGTCGATGGCAGCCTCAGCCGCGACCAGATTGCGGAAAATGCTCACCGCCAGCGATATCGTGGTTGCGCCCGGCGCCTACGACGGGCTGTCCGCGAAGATGATCGAGGAGGCGGGCTTCGCAGCCGTGTACTGCACCGGCGGCGGCATCTCCCGCAGCCGGGGGCAGCCTGATCTCGGCTACACCACGCTGACCGAACTGGTCGAACGCATCGGCTCGATGACCGAGACCTGCCCGTTGCCGATGATCGTCGATGCCGACTCGGGATTTGGCGGAGTGCTCAACCTGCGCCGCGCCGTGCGCGCGTTGGAGCGCGTCGATGCCGCCGCAGTGCATATCGAGGACCTGGAGGTTCCCAACCGGCGCCGCCAGGCGAAAGACAACCTGGTGGAGCCCAAGGAAATGGAGGCCCGCCTCCGCGCCGCCCTGGGCGCCCGGCAGAACCCGGACTTCCTGGTGATCGGACGCACCGACGTATTGCCGATGCTGGGCCTGCCGGCGGCGATCGAGCGCACCCTGCGCTTTGCGGGGGCGGGTGCCGACATGGTCTATATCGACGGAATCAAGACCCGCGCGCAGATGGAGGAACTCGGCCGCAAGGTCAACGCACCCAAGCTGATCGGCATCATCGCCGGCGAATGCGAGCAGGTGCCCGCGGCCGATCTGGCCCAGATGGGGTTCAAGCTGCTGACCATCCCCGCCGACCCGCAGCTTGCGGCGATCCATGCCGTGCGCCGGCTTCTGGCGCATATCAAGAACAACGGCAGCTCGGCGGGCTTCGACGCGCTCTGCACGTTCGAGGAGCGCGATGCGCTGGTGGATACGCACCGCCACCGCGAAATCGAACATGAATACCTGCCTTAGCAGCCGGCGCAGGCGAAAGACGCTCGAGGATGGCACCCCAGCCGGGCGACAACCGGGCCGGGGCGGCCGTGGCGATGCGCCGCGTACTGCAGACGGCTGTGCTGTTACAGTTTTCCGAAACCGCCATTTCGCTGGGCATTTTCACGGTGCCGCTGTTCGCGCCCGTGGCAGCCCTGGAGCTCGGCGTGCCGGCAAGCATGGTCGGGTGGTATGCCGCGATTCTGTTCGTCGGTGCAGTGACGTCCTCGATAGCCAGCAGCGCGGTCATCGCGCGTTTGGGGCCGATCCGTACCACCCAGGCATCGCTTGTGATGATGGCCCTGTCGCTGGCGCTGGTGACGGCCGGACCGATCGTCATGTTCGCGGCCGGCGCCCTGGTCGCGGGGCTGTCCTATGGCACGATGACGCCCGCCGCGACGCAGGTCCTGTCATCAATAACGCCGCCGCATCGATTCGGCCTGGTGTTCTCGATCCGCCAGACAGGCAATCCCTCGGGCGGCATCCTGGCCGGTTTCCTGGTGCCGCTCGCGGTCAACGCGGCAGGCTGGCGGGCGGCGAGCCTGGCCATGGCCACGATGGTGCTTCTGACAGTGCCTGCGTTGTGGGCGCTGCGCCGGGTCCACGATGCCGGCCGGACGCCCGCGGCGCCGCTGCGTCTGGCGCATATGCTGGCGCCGGCACGCGAAGTGCTGGCGAGCTCGCGGCTGCGGGTGGTGGCCCTGGCAGGGTTCCCCTGCGGCGCCATGCAGACGTGCCTTGCCACGTTCCTGGTCGCCTTGCTGGTCGAGGATGCCGGCTTCGATCTGGTCTCGGCCGGGATCGCCATGTCGATCGCGCAGGTCTGCGGCATGGCGGGACGCGTGGCGTGGGGCGCGGCATCCGGCACCTGGACCGAGGGGGCGACGCTGTTCGGTCTGCTGGCGCTGGCAATGTCGGCGCTCGCGGGCGGTACGCTGCTGCTTTCGCCGGAGGTGCCGCGGCCGGCCGTGCACGTGTTCGCGGCTCTTTTCGGCGCCACGGCAACCGGTTGGGGCGGGCTCTACATCGCCGAGATGGCGCAGCGCGCTGTTCCCGGCGGCGCCAGCCGTGCCGCGGGCGGCGCGTCGGCACTCAGTTTCGCAGGCTGCGTGCTGGGGCCGATGGCGTTCGCCTGGATCGTCGCCGCGACCGGGCGGTACGGCTACGGCTTCCTGGCGATCGGGATGACCACGCTGTTGGCGGGACTGGCCCTGTTGTTCGCGCCCGGCGACCGCCGGCGGCGCTAGACCGGCTTGCCCTCCCAGACCAGACGCGTCTTTGGCTCCTTCTTGGCGCTGATCGCGGCGAAATTGTCGGCGACGATCGCCGCCATGTACTCGTAGCGCCGCGGGCCGGCCACGGCACAGTTTGGACTGACGATCACGTCCGGCCGGCCCCACAACTTGCTCGTCTTCTCCAGTCGTTCCATGTTTTCGTCGGTGACGGGCCCGGAGGGACGGCCGTGGTTGTCCGAAGCATATCCCGCGATGATGCCCTCGTTGAGCGCCCAGACGACCGCGTCCTCGTCGATGCACTCGCCGCGCGCGACGTTCATCAGGTAGCTGGTAGGCTTCATCACGCTCAGCGCTTCGCGGTTGATCATGTTCTCCGTGCGCTGATTGATCGGCACGGCGAGCAGCACGAAATCGCTGTTCGCCATCACCTTGCGATACTCGTCCGCCGGATAGACCGCGTCGACATGCTCGGCGCCCTTGCTGGGGTCCTGCCTGCAGCCGATCACCCGCATTCCCAGCGCCTTGCCCAGATAGGCGACGCGCCCGCCAATCGCGCCCAGCCCGACGATGCCCAGCGTCAACCCGCAGAGTTCCTGGCCGGGATAGCGTTCCCAATGCCCCACCAGGTGCTGCCGCACGGCCCGCACCATGCGACGGCTGAACATCAGCATGTAGCACAGCACCTGTTCGGCGATGACCACCTGCCCTGCCCCTTTGGACGTCGTGATCATGATGCCGCGCCGGCGGAACTCGTCCGCGGTGGCCTGGCTGCGCTTGAAGAAGTGGTCGGCGCCCGAAGACGCGATATGGACCCAGCGGCACTGCGACGCCGCGTCGAACAGCGCGCGCGGCATCTTGTCCACCGCCATGAAGTCAGCCCGCGGGGCCAGCGCCATCGTCTCGTCCTTGTCGGCGGCCAGCACGACGTCCATCGCGTCGGTGCGCCTCAAGATCTCGTCGCGCAGCTTGGCGCCCGAGAAGTCGTACGGGATCGTCGCGGCCCCGACGAAGAAGCGCCGGTCTTCGAAATCGTGAGGCACGAGAAACAACGGCTTGCTGCCCGTGGTCTGCATGGAACTACCGCTCCTTCCGTCGTTGCGGCGGACAAGATGAAAGCCTAGTAAAATGTACCGACTTCTCTGATGGTAACAAGTACAATGTTCATGAATACTTGCATTCACGCACGGGACGAGGGTGACGATGGAGACGATTGACCTGCGATCCGACACGGTGACGCTGCCGTCCGAACCCATGCGCGCCGCCATGGCCCGTGCGCCGGTCGGCGACGACCAGTACGGCGAGGACCCGACCATCAACCGCCTGCAGGATCGGATCGCCGAGTTGCTGGGCAAGGAGGCTGCCCTGTTCGTGCCCAGCGGCACGATGGCGAACCAGATCGCCCTGAAGGTGCTGGCGAAGCCGGGCGACGACGTGATCGTGGGTGAAGAGAGCCACGCGGTCTATCACGAATCCGGCGCGTCGGCGGCCAATGCCGGCGTGCAGTTCACCGAGGTGGGCCGCGGCGGATTGTTCGGCGCGGCGGATTTCCTGGCCGCCTACAAGGCGCCCGGCCATATCGTCTATCCGCCGACGACCCTGGTGGAAGTCGAAAACACCCACAATCGCGGCGGCGGGCTGGTATTTCCCGAGGAGGATGCGCGCGCGATCTGCGAGGCGGCACGGCGTCTGGGCGTTCATTCCTACCTGGACGGCGCACGCTTGTTCAATGCGGCGGTCGCCACCGGCCGCAGTCTGGCCGACTTGGCGCGGCCGTTCGACCTCGCGTCGGTGGCGCTGTCCAAAGGCCTCGGCGCCCCCGTCGGCACTATCATGGCGGGATCCAAGGAGACGATCGCGCGCGCGTTGCGCGCCCGTCGGATGTTGGGCGGTGCCATGCGCCAGGCCGGCATCCTTGCCGCAGCGGGGCTGTTCGCCTTGGAACACAATATCGACCGCCTGGCAGAGGACCATGCCAATGCCCGGCTGATCGCCGACCGTCTGGCGCAAAGCAAGCGGGTCCGACTGGACCCAGCCCTCGTCAAGACCAACATCATCGTCTTCGGTCTCGCGCAGGGCGCGCCCGACGCGGCCGCCGTGGTCGCGGCCTGCCGCGCGCGCGGTGCCCTGATCCTGGCCTTCACGCCGCGCACCATCCGCCTGGTCACCCATCTGAACGTCAACAAGGACCAGTGCCGGCGAGCCGCCGATATCCTGCTCGCCGCCATCGACGGCAACTAGCCGGACGCCCACGGAAAGCCGGAGAGATCAGGCCATGGAAATGACGATTCTAAACCGCCCCGTCGAAGGACCCAGCGCATGGCGCCACACGGATGTGTCGGGGCGCGCGGATTGGCTCTGGCACCTCGATCGAACCGAACTCGAGGAGCTGGCTGGACTATTGCGCACGGAAAAGCCGGTCGCGACCGATTTCCGGGGGCTGGAGAACCTGGTGCGGCGCTGCGTGCATGAACTGCAGGACGGTCGCGGATTTGTTGTGCTGCGCGGCTTTCCGATCGATCGGTACGCCGAGCCGGCCATCGAGCGTCTCTACCTTGCGCTCGGCCGGCTGATGGGAACGCCGGTGTCGCAGAATTCTTATGGCGACATCATCGGCCATGTGCGCGACGAAGGAAAACGGTATCGGACCACCGGCGACATCCGCGGCGCACGCGGCTACCTCAGCAACGAGGCCCTGCTCTTCCACTCCGACCTTAGCGACGTGGTCGGGCTCCTGGCGCTCAGCAAGGCGCTCGAAGGCGGACTCAGCACGATCACCAGCTCGATGACGATCTACAACGAGGCGCTCGCCCGGCATCCCGAGTACCTGCCCGTCTACTACAAGGGCTTTCCCTATTTGAACAACGAGGCGGGCGGCGACCAATCGGAGCTGCGCGTTCCCGTCTACACATATCACCAGGGCATGCTGAGCTTCGCGATCCGCCGCAACATGATCGAGACCGCGCGCCTCAACGGCATGCATTTTTCCGAGCTGGAGCTGGCAGCATTGCAGTTCCTCGACGAAACCGCCGCTCGGCCGGACCTGCGCTTGGACATGGAACTCGAGCCGGGCGATATCCAACTGCTCAACAACTACGTGATCGTCCACTCGCGGACGAAGTATACGGACAATCCCGCCCGCCCGCGGCACCTGCTGCGGCTGTGGCTGCAGCTTCCGACCGGCCGCGCCTTCCTTAGCCGCTACCCAACGATTTACGACGGCATTCCGAAAACCCTGAGCCGGTAATGGGGGCAGACCCTCTACCGGGCCACGTTTGGCAGCCACATCACAAGCTGCGGAAATATGCAGACGAGCGCGATCATTACGAACATCGTCAACACGAACGGCGCGGCGCCGAAAATGACGTCGTGAAGCTGGCCGCGGCCGCGCACGCCCTGAACCACAAATAAGTTGATGCCGACCGGTGGCGTGATCATGGCGGTCTCCATCAGAATCACGACTAGAATGCCATACCACACGGGGTCGTAGCCTGCTTTGATCATCAGCGGTGCAGTGATCGGCACGGTGGCAACCATCATGGAGAGCGTTTCCATGAAGCAGCCGAGGATCAGATAGAACACCACGATCGCCAGCAGCAGCTCGACGGCTGACAGGTTCAGCGAAGTAATGTAGCTGGTGATCGCGGCGGTGAGCCCGATCGCGTTTATCACGACGTTGAGAAAATAGGCACCGAGGATGATCAGCATCACCGATGCGGTAGTACGGATCGTGCCCTCGAGCGAGGCGCGCAGCATCGCCCAATTCAAGCGCCGCTTCCAACCAGCGAGCGCCAAGGCGCCGAGAATGCCTAACGCGGCCGATTCCGTCGCCGTGGCCAGGCCGGCATAGATTGAGCCGATCACGATCAGGAAGATGATCAGTGGCGGCACCAGATCGGGCAAGCTGCGGATGCGCTTTCCCCAGTCGGTGCGCACCTTGTCGCCGCCCCATTGAGGGCGCCACCAGCAGGCGATAAGGACTGTCAGGCTGAAAAGCCCGGCCAGAATGAAGCCGGGGATGAACCCCGCCAGGTAGAGTTGAGGAATCGAAGTCTCGGTCATCACGCCATAGACGACCATGTTGATCGACGGCGGGATGAGGATGCCGAGCGTACCGCCTGCGGCAAGCGTGCCCAGGAACAGGCGTTCGTTGTAGCGATGCTTTTTCACCTCGTCCAAGGCCACCGTGCCGATAGTGACGGCGGTTGCCACACTCGAGCCGGAGATCGCCGCGAACATTGCGCTGGCGGCAACGTTCGAATGCATCAGGCCGCCCGGCAACCAGGACACCCATTGCACGAGGGCGTTGTACATCCGCTCGGCGATACCTGCGCGCAGGACGATTTCGCCCAGCATGATGTAGAACGGTACCGCCACCATGATGAAGGAGTTCGAACTCGACCATGTCAGCTCGCCCAGCATTACCGTCAGCGGCAAAGGCGAATACATCTCATTGAGAATCAGACCAAGCAGCCCCAGGCCGATGCCGACGGGAATCGAGGCGCCGAGTAGGACAAGCAGCAGGCCGGTTGCGGTGACTATCACGGGCGGGAAAGCTCCTTGGCCGGCTGCGACTGCTCGATTTCCTCGTCGATCTCCTCGCGTACTGCCTTGGAGCCGACAAGGGTGGACAGCGTGTGCAGGTCGCCGCGCTTCCAGGCCATCAATGCTTCGAGGAGTAGCAGAACCAGGACCAGGATCAGGAACACGAGGCCGGCAAGCCACATCGTCTGGGGTATGACCAGCGGCGTGGCGAGAGCGGAAATCGATCGGGTGCCGGAGGAAAGGGTCTGCGAAAGCACGCCCCAGCCATGCCAGGCGATCAGGCTCATGAACAGGATGAAGCAAAGCAAGCTGACAAGGTCCAGCGCCGCACGGATTGGCGCGGGCAGCAATTCGTAGAAGGAGTCGATCCGGATATGCGCCCGGTGCAGCAATGCGAAGCTAAGGCCCCAGGCGGTCGATATCGCCAGTGCATAGCCCGAGAGTTCGTCTGCGCCGCCGATCGATCTCGACAGTAATGCGCGCATCAAGATGTCAATGCCGATGATGATTGCCGCGAGCAGCAGCATCGCGCCGCCTACAAGCGCGCCTACCCGTGAGATGGCGAACGCCAGCCGATGCAATGCGTTCATTGGCGGGTTTGCCCCTCCGCGAGGGGCGGCCGGTGCGGTTGCCGGCCGCCCGCGACTACGCTATTTCGCCTCCGCGACAAGGCCGAGGGCCTTGCCGACCGTCGCGTTCCATTCCTTGGTGCAGGCATCGCCGCAACGCTTGGCCCACTTTCCCAGCACGGCGTTTTCCACCAGGCGCTTGTACTCCGCCATGTCCTCCGGACGGATGGTGGCGATCGTCAGCTTCGCCTGTTTGCCGTACTTGCAAGGCTTGCCGGTATTGCAGTTCTCGGCGTCCTGCGCCGCCTCGGCCATGGTCGTCCAGACCTTGTCCTCGAACTTCTTGTACTGTTCCGCGAAGAATTCCTGGACCTTGGGATCGAACCGCTTCCACGAGTTCACGTTCACCGCCGTGAAGCGGATCGCCCAGCCAAGGGCGACCGGATACTGGTGCGTTGTCACCTCGCCCCAGCCGCCGGTATTGCCGCTGAGCGTACCGGTCACGCCGCAGTCGATCACGCCGCGCTGCAGCGACGGCACCACCTCGGGAAACGCCATGCTGACGCCAGTGGCGCCGATGCCGTCCAGGAAGTCGACCATCGTCTTGTTGAAGACTCGCACCTTCTTGCCCTTGAGATCGGCCAGCGTCACGACGGGAACGCGGCACCAGAAGATCTGCTGCTGTGCCACGCCGATATAGAGCAGCTTGGCGTTCCAGTTTTCTTGCAGAAGCCGGTCGAGGACCGGGCGATAGGCGTCGCATCCAGCGCGCGCCTTATCGATGGACAATGTCACGCCGGCCAGGTCGCAGCCCTCGAATCGCGGATCGTCGGCGGCAAGGCGGCTGAGATCGGTCGTGCCGAAATCCATGCCGCCCAACTTCATCAGCCGCAGGACAGCGGCATTGTCCAGGCCGAGCTGGTCAAACGGAAGGACATCGCCCGTGATCGCGCCGCCCGATGCCTGTGGGATCGTCTCCTTCCAGAACGGTTGCTCCAGGAGCGAGCCATTGATGATCGCCGTCGTCTCACCCACGCCTTTGATGTGGGTCTTCGGCAGTTGCGCATCGGCCGGCCCGGCGGCCGCCGCTCCCAAGGCCAACGCTCCCAGCGCCAGCATCCCCATCCATAGGCTCGTCATTTTCTCCCCCTTTTCCAGATCAGATTCGGAACACCCCAACAATCCCGGCTCGGCATCGCTGAAACTGTCTCAAACCGACCGGTGCGAACCCCTGCATCCGGTCGTGCAATTCCACCTCAGACCTCGATGACGATATTGCCGCGGGAGTCGAGCGACGCACGCGCCGTGGGCGGCACGACGCAGGTGGCATCGTACTCCTCGATGATCATCGGCCCTTGGCGCGGCATGGCATCAAGCTCGCTGCGCCGCAATACCGGCGTTTCCAGCCATTCGACCTTCGCGCCGAAATAGGCTTTGCGTGCGGGCTGGCGCGCGCCTTCGGCGCGGCTGGGCCTGGTCTGCTCGGGCAGGCGCGCCCGGCGCGAGAGGCCGTGGCCGGTGACCAGGATGGTGATCAACTCCACCGGCTCCTCGGGCCCGGCGCGATGGCCATATGTGCGTTCGTGCTCGCGGCCAAACGCTTCGGCAATCGTGGCGACGGCCGCTTGGTCGATGGGGCCATCCGGCACCGGCACGTTCAGCTCGTAGGTCTGTCCCTGGTAGTGCAGGCTGGCCGTTCGTCCTATGCGCTGCGCATCGCCGATGAAACCTTCGTCCGTGAGCTGCCTGCGCGCCTCGTCGGCCATGTGGTTCCAGGCGGCGTTCAACTCGGCCAAGTCGACCTGCTTCAATAGACGACGGAACGTGCGGGAATAGTGATGCTCCACCTCCGCGCACAGAAGCCCGAAGGAGGAGAATAATCCTGGTACCGGCGGCACCACGATGCGCTTGATGCCGAGCGATTCCGCCATGCCGGCGGCGAACAATGGCCCGTTGCCGCCGAAGGCCATCATCGTGTACTGGCGCGGATCGCGCCCGCGCTCGGTCGACACCGACTTGATGGCGCGAATCATGTTGGCGGCGGCGATCTGGTGCGCGCCATGCGCTGCGTGCTCGACCGAAAGTCCCATCGGCTTGGCAATTTTCTCGCGGACGGCCTCGCGCGCCTTGTCCGCATTCAACCGCAGGCCGCCGCCCACGAGATAGCCGGGGTTGATGTAGCCGAGCAGGACGTTGGCGTCGGTGATCGTCGGCTCCTTGCCGCCCTGGTCGTAGCATACCGGTCCGGGCGAAGCGCCCGCGCTGCGTGGGCCGACGCGCAGCGAGCCGCCGGCATCGAGCCACAGCAGCGAGCCGCCGCCGGCGCCCACTTCCGCCAGGTCGATCGCCGGCACCTTCAGCGTGTATCCCGCGCCGGTCAGCAATCGCGAGCCGACGATGACGCCGCCTCCGACCTCGCACTCGTGCACGCGGGTCACTTCGCCGGCCTCGATCAGCGACGCCTTGGCCGTGGTGCCGCCCATGTCGAAGCTGATGACGTGGCCCAACCCCATGGCGCGGGCGAGCACCTGCGAACCGATGACGCCGCCGGCCGGGCCCGACTCGACGATGTGAATCGGCAGTTCTGCCGCCGCGCGGTCGGTCGTGAGGCCGCCATTCGACTGCATCAACAGCACCGGTGCGTTGATCTTGGACTTGTCCAGGTTGTCGCGCAGCGAGCGCAGGTAGCGGTGCACGACCGGCTTCAAGTAGGCATTGATCACGGTGGTCGAGGTACGCTCGTATTCCTTGATCTCGGGCAGCACCTCGAAGCTGCTACACACCGTGAGGCCGGGCGCCATCCTGGCGACGATATCGCGGATGATCCGTTCGTGCGCGGCGTTGGTGAAGGAGTTCAAGAGGCAGATCGCGATCGCCTCGACCTTTTCCTGCAACAGGCGTCGGACCGCCGCCTCGGCTTCGCTCGGGTCAAGGGGCCGCTGGACGCGTCCTTGCGCGTCGATCCGCTCGTCCACCGTGACGCGCAGGTAGCGCTCGACCAGCGGCGCTGGCTTTTCCCAGCGCAGGTCGTAGAGGCGCGGCATGCGCAGGGTGCGGATATCCAATATGTCGCGGAACCCCTTGGTGCCGATCAGGCCGGTGCGTGCGCCCTTTCGTTCCAAGATGGCATTCGAGCCGACCGTCGTGCCATGACGGATCTCCGCGACGTCGTCGCTGCCCAGCCCGGTTTCGGCGAAGGTTTCAGCCAGGCCTTCCGCGATCGCGCGCGCATAGTCGTCGACACTGGAAGCAATCTTCTTGGTGTGCAATGCGCCGTCGTCCGACATCAGGACGATGTCGGTGAAGGTGCCGCCAATGTCGACACCGACGCGAAACGAGGAGCCAGCCCTGCCGTCCATGCCCGTTTTCCGCTACTCGGCCGCTAGGCCCAGGACGGATGCCTCGTCCCAAACGACCGCCATGGCCGGCACGGCCTTTCGGCCGGCCAAGCGCCGCTCGCGTTCCCGCCTGGTGGCAAGCTCGTCCACGACCCAGGCCGCGGTGTCGATCACGACGCCGTAGTCGCGTTGCGCGGCCTCCGGCGTCACCAGTTCGTTTCGCACGTCGCGCAGTACCCGCGCCGGCTCGCGCTCCAGCGGATCGCCCCATCCCCCCGGTCCGGCGATCTCGTGCCGGAAGATATCGTCGCGCTTGATCATGGTCGTGAACTTGCTGGGCAGGATGCGATCCTCGGTGCCAGGGTTGACCGTGTTCATCGACGGCCGGCCCGGCCATCCTCCATAGAGCCCGAAGCAGCGGCGATAGCGCCGGTCCGAACGCACCTGGAGGATCGCCTCGCCCTCCATGAATCGGTATTCGCGGTAAAAGGGCGCGCCGCCGCGGTACTTGCCCGGCCCGCCGCGGTCGGCCATGAATTCGTAGCCCAGGATCTGGATCGGCTGTTCGGCTTCGGTGATCTCGACGGAATGCGAGGCCAGATTGGCAAATATATGCGCATTGCCTTCGAGTCCGTCCGCCCAGGGCCGCCCGCCCCAGGTGCCGGACGTGAAGTCGGCATAGATGAACGGCTTGCGATCGGCGTAGTAACCGCCAATGGTAATGCAGGTGGCGCCCCCGTCGGATGCCGCGAACACGCGATCGGGCAGCATCATCGCCAGGGCGCCGAAGCAGCAATCGG
This sequence comes from Alphaproteobacteria bacterium, assembly GCA_020846275.1. Lineage (GTDB taxonomy): Bacteria > Pseudomonadota > Alphaproteobacteria > JAEULC01 > JAEULC01 > JAEULC01. The sequence goes on along the minus strand of JADLEG010000174.1, from coordinate 18,965 downwards.
TCATGCGCAGGCCGGTGAGGCCGCGCGCGGCGCAAGCGGCGGGCAGCACGGCGTTGGCGATGGTGCCGGGCGGCGCCTTCACTTCGATGGCGCGAAACACGCCCTCGTTGTTCGGAATGCCTTCGGGCAGGACCGAGCGGATGGCCGTGTAGCTGGCAGCCTTGGTGAAGGAGAGGGTATTGTTGATCGCCCCCTTCACCTGCGGCGAGGTGCCGGTCCAGTCGGCGACAATGCCGTCGCCCTTCTTGTGAAGAGTCACGAACAGGCGGATCGGCTTGCCCAGCTCGATCCCGTCGTCGTCCAAAAAGTCCTCGAAGCTGTAGGTGCCATCCGGCAGGTCGCGCAGCGCAGCGCGCGTCAGGCGCTCGGCATAGTCGATCACCTCGCGCATCATCGCTTCCGTCTCGTCGGCGCCATAGCGGGCCACAAGCTCGAGGAACTGCCCTTCGGCGATGTGACACGCTGCGAGTTGGGCGCGCAGGTCGCCGAATACGCGCACCGGCAGCCGCACGTTGCGCTCGATCAGCGAGAACAAGGTCTCGTTGCGCACGCCGGCGGCATAGAGCTTCATCGGCGGGATGCGCAGACCTTCCTGGTAGATCTCCGTCGAATCCGAGGCATTCGAGCCCGGCACCCGGCCGCCGACATCGGTGTGATGGCACACGGTGGCGCTGAAAGCCACGCGCCTGCCCTCGGCATAGATCGGCCGGAACACGAAGATGTCCGGCAGGTGCATGCCGCCCTCGAACGGATCATTGAGCGTGAATACGTCGCCGGGCTGCATGTCGGCGCCATAGCGACGCATGACGGCCTCGAGCGCGGTCGGGATGGAGCCCAGGTGGCCGGGCAAGGTCAGGCCCTGGGCAACCAGCTTCCCGTTCGCGTCGCAGAACGCGGTCGAAAAGTCCATGTTGTCCTTGATCACCCCGGAATAGGACGTGCGCACGATGGTCAGCGCCATTTCGTCGGCGATCGAAAAGATCGCGTTCTTGAACAATTCGAATGTAATCGGATCGCGCGCCTCGCCCATCGCCGCAGTCCCCCGCCCCATGTGTCCAAGGATGCTAGACGCGTTTCCGCTTGAAATTAAAATTGAATTATATACCGCAATCAGATTATAAATTTTAATCGATGAAGGTCACCTTGTCGCAGATCGAGGCATTTCATTGGATCGCCGCCCTCGGCAGCTTCCACGCGGCGGCGGAACGTCTGCACGTCGCGCAGCCGACCATCAGCGTTCGCATCCGCGCCTTGGAACGATCGATCGGCGCGAGGCTGTTCGAGCGCAGAGGGCGCAAGATCCGCGTCACCCCTGCGGGACTTGAGCTCGCGGAGCGTGCGGAACGCCTGCTGACCATCGCGCGCGAAATCTCCGATGCCGGCCCGAACGTGGGCGACCGGCTGCGGCCGCGGTTGCGACTCGGTGCGCCCGATGGCTTTGCGCTGGTCTGCCTTCCGCTGATGCTGCAACTGATGGAGAAGGAAGACCCGGCGTTGAAAATGGCGCTGACAATCGAAAACAGCGCCGTGTTGAACCATCAGGTGAATGCCGGTGAACTGGATATCGCGTTCATTGCCAACCCGGTCGTGGGCAGCCACGTGCGCACCGAATACCTGGGAAATCAGGACATCGCCTGGGTGGCCAGCCCGCGTCTTGCCCTGCCAAACCGCGTCCTGCGACCGGCCGACCTCGCCAAGTTCCAAATCTTCACGAATCCCGAGCCCTCGCGCCTGATCGTGTTGGTCCGCGAGTGGTTCGCCGGCGCGGGCTGCGACGTGGCGCGGGTCAGCACCTGCAACAACCTGTCGGTCATCGTGCGACTGACGGCCGCCGTCGCCGGCATCAGCCTCCTGCCGACCGGCATTGTCCAGTCGGAACTGCGCAGCGGCGAGTTGCGCCGCCTCGACGTCCGCCCGGCCATTCCCAAGCAGGAACTGGCCGCCGTGTATCATCTCGGCGCCGAACGGCCGGCGGTCGAGAAGGTTCTGGCGATCACGCGACGCGTGCTGAAGCGAAAGCGGTTCCTGTTGCCATAGCCCCAACCACATGCCAAAGCGGTGAAATGGCGCTGGATTCTAGCGGGATACGGGGAATCTGCGATCGCTGAGTTCTCCTCCCACTTCCTGCTCGGCTAAGCTGCGCTTTGCAAGCCACGACCCTGTCGCCTGCGCGCTATTGATCCGGCGGGACGAAAAAGCCATATCTCGATTGCTCCGGCGATAGGATTTCCTGATTTACCGGCCCGGCTGGCGTCGACCTGCGCCCGAGCAGGGTCAAAAAAGATGACAATGCCGATGCACGCTTTTCATCCCGTCGTCGCCCGCTGGTTCGAGGGCACCTTCGCGGCGCCCACGCCGGCGCAGGCGCAGGCATGGCAGGCCATCCGATCCCGCCGGCACACGCTGGTCGCCGCCCCGACCGGCTCGGGCAAGACCCTGGCGGCCTTCATGGCCGCGATCGATTCCCTGGTGCAGCAGGGCTTGGCCGGCGAACTGCGGGACGAGACCTACGTGGTCTATGTTTCGCCGCTGCGGGCCCTGTCGAACGACATCCAGCGCAATCTCGGTGTTCCGCTGTCCGGGATCCGCGCGGCCCTGCAAGCGCAGGGGCTGCCGGACATCGAGATCCGCAGCGCGGTCAGGACGGGCGATACGCCGTCGGCCGAGCGCGATCGCCTGCGCCGCCGGGCGCCCCATATCCTGGTCACCACGCCGGAGTCGCTCTATGTGCTGCTCGGGTCCGTGTCGGGCAGAAAGATGCTGCAGACCGTACGGACGGTCATTGTCGACGAGATCCATTCGCTCGCTCCCAACAAGCGCGGCGCGCACCTCGCGCTGTCGCTCGAGCGCCTTGCCGCGCTGTGCCCCCCCGGCCTGGTGCGGATCGGATTGTCCGCGACGCAGGACCCGATCGATCTGATGGCCAAGTTCCTGGTCGGCGCCGGTGCCGTCCGGCACGGCGTGCCGGACTGCACCATCGTCGATAGCGGCCATCGCCGCAAGCGCGACCTGGCGATCGAATTGCCCTCCTCGCCGCTGGAAGCGGTGATGTCCGCGGAGGTATGGCAGCAGGTCTATGACCGGCTGGCGCAACTCATCGAGGCCCATCGCACGACGCTGATCTTCGTCAATACGCGCCGGCTGGCCGAGCGCGTGACCCGCCAATTGTCCGAGCGCCTGGGCCGCCAGCACGTGGCGGCGCATCACGGCAGCCTGGCCAAGGAGCACCGGCTGGATGCCGAACAGCGGCTCAAGGGCGGGACGCTGAAGGCGCTGGTGGCCACCGCCTCGCTCGAACTCGGCATCGACATCGGCGAGGTCGACCTGGTCTGCCAGCTCGCCAGCCCGCGCTCGATCGCGAGCTTCCTGCAGCGGATCGGTCGGTCGGGCCACGCGGTGAACGGCGTGCCGAAGGGCCGCATCTTCCCGCTGTCGCGCGACGAACTGGTCGAATCCGCGGCCCTGCTCGACAGTGTTCGGCGCGGCGAGATGGATCGACTGGCGATTCCCCGTGCGCCGCTGGACGTACTGGCGCAGCAAATTGTCGCCGAGACCGCTGCCGTCGATTGGAATGGGAGCAGCCTCCATGCGCTGGTGCGGCGTGCCTGGCCCTATCGCGACCTCGCGCGCGAAGATTTCCAGGCCGTCGTGACCACATTGGCGGAAGGCTTCACCACCCGGCGCGGCCGGCGCGGCGCGCTCGTGCACCATGATGCCGTCAACCAGATGCTGCGCGGCCGGCGAGGCGCGCGGATGACCGGGCTGACGTCCGGCGGAACCATTCCCGACAACGCCGACTACCAGGTCATCCTTGAACCCGAGAGCCTCTCCATCGGCACGGTCAACGAGGACTTTGCCGTCGAAAGCCTGGCCGGCGACGTCTTCCAGCTTGGCAATCATTCCTATCGGATCATGCGCGTCGAGCGCGGCGTGGTGCGCGTCGCCGACGCCGCCGGCATGGCGCCCAACATCCCCTTCTGGCTGGGCGAGGCGCCGGGCCGAAGCGACGAGCTTTCGTCCGCGGTTTCGCGCCTGCGCGGCGAGCTTGGCGCCCGGTTCCGGGACGAACCGTCGGGTCGCACGGCCCGGTCCTGGCTGCTGACCGAGCTTGCCCTTGGCGATCCCGCCGCCGACCAGCTCTGCGACTATCTGGGCGCGGCGCAGGCGGCGCTGGGGTGCGTGCCAACCCAGGACCGGCTGGTGTTCGAACGCTTTTTCGACGAATCCGGCGGCATGCAGCTCGTCATCCATTCGCCCCATGGCAGCCGCCTCAACCGCGCCTGGGGCCTGGCCTTGCGCAAGCGCTTCTGCCGCAAGTTCAATTTCGAGCTCCAGGCGGCGGCAACCGAGGACAATATCGTCCTGTCGTTGACCGCGGCGCACAGCTTCCCGCTGGACGAGGTGGCGCGCTACCTGCATTCGGCGACCATCCGGGAGCTGCTGATCCAGGCCGTGCTCGACGCGCCCATGTTCATCACGCGCTGGCGCTGGGTGGCCGGCATCGCGCTCGCCCTGCCGCGGTTTCGGGGCGGCAAGAAGGTGCCGCCGCAGATCGCGCGCATGAATGCCGAGGATCTCGTCAGCAGCGTCTTTCCCGATCAACTGGCCTGCGCGGAGAACCTGCCGGGCGATCGCGAGATTCCCGATCATCCGCTGGTGCGCCAAACCATCGAGGATTGCCTGAACGAGGCCATGGACCTGCCGGGACTGCAACGCCTGCTGGCCGGGCTCGAGTCCGGCTCGATCGCCGTCGTCGCGCGCGACCTGACCGAGCCCTCTCCCATGGCGGCCGAGGTGCTGTCGGCCCGGCCCTATGCGTACCTGGACGACGCGCCCCTGGAGGAACGCCGGACCCAGGCCGTGATGGGCCGTCGCTGGGCGTCGCCCGAATCGGTCAAGGACCTCGGCCGGCTCGATCCGGAAGCCATTGCCCGCGTTCGTTGCGAAGCCTGGCCGTCGGCGGAGAATGCCGACGAGCTGCACGACGCGCTGGTCTGGCTTGGCTTCCTGACCGCCGCGGAGGTGCAGGCGAAACCGGACTGGCGGGACTGGCTGGCAGACCTTGGTCGCCAGAAGCGCGCGGCCTCGCTTCAGACCAGGCCGGGCGAACGCATCTGGATCGCCGCCGAGCGGCTGCCCCAGTTTCGGGCGCTGTGGCCGAAGGCCCATCTCGACCCGGCCATAGCCCCTCCTCCAGCCCATGCGGCGCGGGAATGGGTGGCCGAAGAAGCGCTGACGGAAATCCTGCGCGGCCGCCTTGAAGGCCTGGGCCCGGTCGCGGAGCTGGATCTCGCCACGGCGCTCGGCCTGGGATCCTCTGATGTGCGGGCCGCGCTTGCCGGGCTTGAAGCCGAGGGGTTTGCGCTGCAGGGGCGCTTCACGCCCGGTGTAAATGAAGACCAGTGGTGCGAACGCCGCCTGCTGGCGCGGATCCACCAATACACGATCAAGCGGTTGCGGGCCGAGATCGAGCCGGTGAGCGCGCGCGATTTCATGCGCTTCCTGCTGAACTGGCAGCGCGTGACGCCGGACACGCGCATGGAAGGTTCCGCGGCGCTGGAGCAAATCGTCGCGCAGCTCGAGGGCTTCGAGGCACCCGCCGGCGCCTGGGAAGCCGCGATCCTGCCCGCGCGGTTGAACCGCTACGACCACTCCTGGCTCGACGAGCATTGTGTCGCGGGCCGCGTCACCTGGGCGCGATTGAGGCCCGGCGCGTCGCATGCCGGCGCCAGGCACGGCGCCGTGCGGAGCACGCCCATCGCGTTGCTGGCACGCCGCCATGCCCGGTTGTGGGCCAGCCTGGCCTCGCCCGACGAGCCCATGCCGAAGGGAGCGCCGGCGCGCGCGCTGCTGGCGCTCTTGCGCGAGAACGGCGCATCGTTCTTTGAAGAATTGACCGAGGGCGCGGGCCTGCTGGAACCGCAAGTCGAAGAGGGCCTGACCGAGCTTGTCGCCCTTGGCCTGATTACGTCGGACAGCTTCGATGGATTGCGGACCTTGCTGCTGCCCAACCAGCGGAAGAAGTCGCTGGCGCGGCGGCACAGCGGCGGGCGATCGATCCTGGGCATCGCGAATGCCGGCCGATGGGCGTTGGCGCGGCACAACGCGTCCATGCCGACGGCCGGCGGTAATCCGGAAGCGGTGGAACATGTCGCGCGCCGCCTGCTGCTCCGCTACGGCGTCGTCTTCTGGCGGCTGCTCGAACGCGAGGCCAGCTGGCTGCCGCCCTGGCGCGATCTGCTTCGCGTCTATCGCCGCCTCGAGGCGCGGGGCGAGATCCGCGGCGGCCGCTTTGTCGCCGGCTTCTCCGGCGAGCAATATGCCCTGCCGCAGGCCATCGCCTCGCTCCGCGCCCTTCGCCGCGAGCCCGGCAAGGACACGCTGGTGTCTCTGTCGGGCGCCGATCCGCTGAACCTCGCCGGCATCCTGACGCCCGGGCCGAAATTGCCGGCCCTGCCGGGAAACCGTATCCTCTACCGCGACGGGTTGCCCATCGCCACGCTGGCCGGCGGCAAGGTGCAGTATCTGGGTTCGCTGGATGCCCGCCTTCAATGGGAGGCGCGCAAGCTGCTCATGGTGCAGGGGCGCGCCTCACCCCCCGGGCTTGCGGCCTAGGCGCGGCGCGCGACCGCCGACCAGGATTGCGAGCGCCAACAACAGAAAGCCGCCGGAGATCGCCGCGAAGGGCAGCGGACTGGCGCCCTGCGTTGCGCCCACGGCGAGCGAGGCGATGGCGCCGACGCCGAGTTGGAGCGCGCCCAGCAGCCCCGCGGCCGCGCCGATGTTCCGGGGCACAGCATCGATCGCGCTCATCATCGCACTCGGCTGGCTCAGTCCGCTGCCGATGAAGGAAACGGAGATCGGCAGGAAGATGGCCAGCGGGTGGCGGATATCCATCATCGCAAGAGCGATCAGCGCGAGGCCCGAAAGCGCGGCGATCGTGCCGCCGACCTTGGTCATCGTCTCCGCGCCCAGCCGTTCGGACAGGCGGCCGGCCAGGAAGTTTCCCGTGATGTAGGCGGCGCCGGCGAAAATGTAGTAGACGCCGAACTGCGAGGGCGGCTGGCCGAATAGAACGATCACGACATAGGGCGCCCCGGCCATGAACGCGTAGTACGATCCCAGGATGCAGACCGAGTATCCGCCGAAGCGCCGGAAGCCGGCCGCACCGAGGACGGAACCGTGAACCGCGACCATATGCGCGGGCGAGGGCATCGCGCTGCGGCTCGTCACCGTCTCACGGGCAAAACGCAACGCGCCCAGGACCAGCAGGCTGCCCAGCGCGGTCATCAGCACGAAGCTGGCGCGCCAACCCCACCACTCCTCCAGGAACGCGCCGATGAAGGGCGCCAACCCCGTCGCCATCGCCATCGTCATCGTCACGTAGCCCAGCACGCCGGCAGCCTTGTCGCGCGCATAGAGGTCGCGGATCATCGCCCGGCCCAGCACCAGGCCGGCGCAGCCGCCGGCGGCCTGGATCACCCGCGCGGCGATGAGGCTCTCCACGGCGCCCGCCGTGAGGCACAGGATCGTGCCGAGCACGTAGACGCCCAGGCCCGTCAACAAAACCGGCCGCCGCCCGAAGCGATCCGACAGCGGACCGAGCAGCAACTGCCCCACGCCCAGGGTCAGCAGGTAGAGCGTCAGCGTCAGCTGGACCGTGACCGGCGTCGATTGAAAATACGCCACCAGGCCAGGCATCGACGGAACGAAGACATTCGTCGAGAACGAGGGAATGACCGCCATCAGGATGAACAGCGCAAAGGGCGGCCGCCGGGCGGACGCTTGGCTGGCTTGACCGCGATCCGTCACGTAGTGAGCCAAGGCTGATCGCGGGTGTCGTTCAAGCCTTGGCGATCAGATGCATATCCTCCAGCGCCCAGCCGACCGATATCACGGCGCCCTCCTGGATCGCGCTCGATTGCCCGCCGGATACGCGCACGCGCAGCGGCACTTCGCCCATCTTGCCGATCAGTAGAAGACTGTCGCCATAGTTGACGGTGCCGCCGACGACCATCTTGACCACCTTGGCAAAACTCGTCGGCGCTTCCTGCGCCGGCACGCGCAACCGCTCGGGTCGGATCAGCACATGCACGGGGCCGCCGCCACCAAGCCCGGGGCGTGGGCCCACGCCGCCGATCTCGCCCACCCCGTCCACCAGCAGCGTGCCGGCAGGGTCGAGCCGCCCGGCGAGGAAGTTGCTGTCGCCGATGAACTCGCCGACGAACCGCGTGGCAGGGCGATGATAGGCCTCGAGCGGCGGCGCCACCTGCTCCAGCTTGCCCTGGTTGAACACGGCGACCCGGTCGGACATCGTCATCGCCTCGGTCTGGTCGTGCGTGACGTAGACCATCGTGATGCCGACCTCGCGATGGATGCGCTTAAGCTCCACCTGCATCTGCTCGCGCAGATTCTTGTCAAGCGCGCCAAGCGGTTCGTCGAGCAGCAGCACGTCGGGCCGGAACACCAGCCCGCGCGCCAGCGCCACGCGCTGCTGCTGCCCGCCCGACAATTCGCGCGGATAGCGGCCGGCGAAGGCGCGTAGCCCCACCAGGTCCAGCGCCTCGTCGACCCGCCGGGCGATGTCGCCCCTGGGAGCGCCGCGCATCTTCAGAGGAAACGCGACATTCTTCGCGACGGTCATGTGCGGGAACAACGCGTAGTTCTGGAACACCACACCGATGTTGCGCTCGTACGGCTTCTGGCGCGTCAGGTCCTTGCCATCCAGCTCGATCGTGCCGGAAGTCGGCTCCTCGAAACCGGCGATCATCATCAAGGTGGTCGTCTTGCCCGAGCCGCTGGGGCCCAGGAAGGTGATGAACTCGCCCTTGGCAATGTCGATGCCGATGTCGTCGACCGCGTTGACTCGGCCGTCATACGACTTGACGACGTTGCGCAGGCGCAGATAGCCGGTGCCCACCGCCTACTCCTTGAATTGCGCGGCGCGCCATTTCAGCGCCGCGCCCAGCCCGTCCTTCTTCTTGATCTCGTCGAACTTCATGCCGAATTCGGTCTTGGCGGCATAAAGCGGCGCCACGATGTCGAGCCCGGCATTGATCGCATTGCGGAAGCCGGCCGCGTCCGCCCCGCGGTTGATCGACAGCTTGCCGAAATACAGCGCCTCGGGCGAAATCAGCGTCATGCGCTTGGCGAACTTGAGCGTCGCCGCGCGCAATTCCTCCGTCGGCACGATCCGGTTGATCATGCCGAGCCGCAGCGCCTCCTCGGCGTTGATGCTGTCGCCCATGTAGAGCAACTCGCGCGCCTTCTTGAAGCCGATCAGCCAGGGCATCACGATGGCGGGGCCGACGTCGGAGAAGCGCACCTCGGGTTCGCCGAAGGTGGCATCGGCCGAGGCGATCGTGATGTCGCACAGCATGGCCAGCTCGCACCCGCCGCCGAGCGCATGGCCCTGGACCGACGCGATCACCGGCTTCTTCATGTCCCACACCATCATTTCCATGGCGAGGCCGACGCGAAGATGCTCGTGCCATCTCAGCGCGTCGTGTTTCCACGCCTCCTTGGTAGGGTCGCCGCCGGTGATGTCGTAGCCCACGCAGAAGCTGCGGCCCTCGGCCCGCAGGATCACCACGCAGGTGGCCGGATCCTCGTCGGCCTTCTGCAGCGCGGCGACGAGCTGCTCGCGCAGCTCCTTGCTGATGGCGTTCAGCTTAGACGGGCGATTGAGCGTGACGATGCTGACCTTCTCATCGGTCTGGTAGGTAACGAGCGTTTCCATCGCGGACCTATTCCTTGCCGGGTTGAACGGGGGCGATCAGGGCATCCACGACCACGCAGCCCTGGCCCTGTGACAGGACTTTGATCGGATTGAGGTCGATCTCGGCGATGCTGGCGCGATCGGCATGGGCAAAGTCGCCCAGCGCGTAGAGGAGCTCGGCGAGCTTCCCGGTGTCCGCCGGGGGCGCGCCACGCACGCCGCGCAGCAGCGCCGCGCCGCGGATCTCGCCGATCATCGCTTCGGCGTCGCCGCTGCGCAGCGGCAGCGGACGCAGCGCGAAGTCGCGCATCACCTCGATCGCGACGCCGCCGATGCCGAAGGCGAGCGCATGGCCGAAGTCCGGGTCGCGGCTGACGCCCGCGAACACCTCGATGCCGCCGGCAACCATCTGCTGCACCAGCGTACCGGCGATACGCGGCTTGCCCGGCACCTTCGCCAGGCGGTCCTGCAGGGTCTGCCAGGCGGCGGCCAGCGCCGCGTCGTCGCGCAGGCCCACCACGACCAGCCCGTGCTCCGACTTGTGCGGGATATCGTCGGATACGATCTTGAGGACGACGGGGTAGCCGATCTCCTTCGCCGCCGCCCTGGCATCCGCCAGCGTGGCCGCCAGGATTTCCCGCGTGACGAGGATGCCGTTGCGCGCCAACAGGCTCTTCGCGTCGAATTCGTTGATGGTCCGCCGCGGCGCGCCTTTCAGCAGGGGCTTGATGCTGGCCGCCGCCGGCCGCGGCTGGCGCGACGGCGGCGGGGGCTGCAGCGCCCGCGCCATCCGGTCGATCGCGCCCAGGCCCTGCCGCGAGCCGCCGATCATGGCGATGCCGTGCTGGCGCAGGAATGCGACCTGGTCGCAGTTCATCACGCCCGGACGCATGTTCATCATGAAATGCGGCTTGCTGCTGGCATTCGCGGCCTCAGCCAGCATCCGGGCGTAGTCGAGCGAGCGCTCCGCCCGCCCCATCGGCTGGTTGTCGCCGCTGTCGCTGCAATAGACGACGACGTCGGCGGTCGGCGTGTTGTCCAGCACCTTGAAGGCGTGCGGCATGTTGGTCGCGTAGTCGCCATTGCCCCAGGCATCGAGCGGGTTGCCGTCGCCGGTGATCGGGCCGATCACGCGCTCCGCCTCCTTGCGCGATTCCGACGGGAGCGGCGGCAGGTCGAGCCCGCAATTCGACGCGACGTCGAGCACCAGCTCGGCCTGCCCGCCCGACGCCGTGATGACCGACAGGCGGCGGCCCTTGGGCCAGCGCGATCCCTGGCAAACCGCCAGCACCTCGGTCAGCTCATCCATGTCGTCGACTTCGATCGCCCGGTGCGCCTTCAGTATCTCGGAGAAGACCCGCGATTCGCCGGCAAGGCCGCCGGTATGGCTGGTGATCGCCCGGCGCGTGCGCTCCGTGCGCCCGACCTTCAGCACGACCACGGGCTTGCCCTTGTCGGCCGCCCGGTCCAACGCGGCCACGAAGCGCTCCGGTTCCTTTACCGTCTCGGTGAACAGCGCGATCACCTTGGTCGGCGCGTCGTCGATCAGCGCCTCCATGTACTCGGCCGAGCCGATCAGCGCCTCGTTGCCGGACGAGATCACGTGGCTGAATCCGAACCGGCGCACATCGGCCAAAAGCCCGATGCAGATCGACCCGCTCTGCGAGATCAGGCCGACATTCCCGCCCAGGTTGGTGGCGTCGCGGATCTCCTGGATATAGACCGAGCTCTTGGTCGCGGGGTTCAGCACGCCCATGCAGTTGGGTCCGTTCAGGCGCATGTCCGCCTCGCGGCAGATGCCGACGATCTTGGCCTGCAGCCGGGCGCCCTCCTCGCCGCGTTCGGCGAACCCGCCGTCGAAGATCGCGACCGCCTTGGCGCCCTTGTCGGCGACGGGACGGAAGTTCTCGAGGATGCGCGTGTAGCTGACGCAGAAGGCGACGACATCGGGCGCCTCCGGCAGCGATTCGATGCTGGGGTAGCACTTGTGCCCGAGGATCTCCGGATATTTCGGGTTGATCGGGAACAGCTTGCCTTCAAAGCCGATGCGGTCGGCCGAGGCGATCAGCGCGCGCCCGATCGAGGGGCGCTCGGACGCGCCGAGGACGGCGATCGACTTGGGGCGCAGCAGGGCATCAAGGGACATTGGCCGGTTTTCTCCGCAGGACGACGGACAGGAGCACGCCGAACAGGACGGCGCTGATCAGCAGGGACGAGACGACGGCGATGATCGGGTCGGATTCCAGTCGGATGCTCTCGTACATCTTCTTGGGCAGGGTCGCCGCGTCGCGGCCGGAGATGAAGATCGCGACGACGGCCTCGTTGAACGACGCCAGGAACGCGAACAGCGCGCCCACCATCATGCCGGGCCGCAGGACCGGCAGGGTGACGTAGAAGAACGTGCGCAACGGGCCGGCGCCGGCGCTCATCGCCGCGCGCTCGAGATTGCGATCGAACCCTTTCAAGGTCGCGCAGACCACAAGGAAGGCCACGGGCACGGCCAGCATGCCATGGGCCAGCACCACGCCGGCCAAGGTGCCGTTCAGCTTTATCGAGCTGAGGTAGCCGTAGTAGGCAAGGGCCGCGACCACGTGCGGCACGATTAGGGGCGACATCATCAGCAGGTTGAACAGCGCCTTGCCCCGGAACCGGTAGCGCACGTAGCCGAACGAGGCGGGCACGACCAGCAGCATCGTGACGATCATGCTCGCCGTCGCGATGATGAAACTGTTGACGGTGGGGTCGAGCCAGTCGTGGGACGCGAAATAGGCGCGGTAGTAGCCCAGGGAATAGCCGGGGGGCGGAAACTGGAAGGACACGGCCGTGCTGAACGACATCGGGATGATGATCAGGATCGGCGCGATGAGGAATAGCGCCACCAGCACGGCTATCGCCAGGATCATGCCACCGCCCCTGCCTCAACCCCAGAGACGGTCGAGGCCGGCAAACCGGTTATAGACCGCCAGCACGATCGACGTGGCCACCAGCAGCACCACGGCAACGGCCGACGCGAAGCCCCAGGCCAGCAACTCCTCGATCTGCTGGTTGATGAGCTGCGAGATCATCATGTCCTTCGGCGTACCCAGCAGGATGGGGGTGATGAAGAACCCCAGGCAGATCGTGAAGACCAGGATGCTGCCGTTCACCACGCCGGGAAGCGTCAGCGGCAGATAGACCGCGCGGAACGACGCCGCCGGCCGTGCGCCCAGGCTTGCCGAGGCGCGCAGCAGGTTGGGATCGATCTTCTTCATCACGCTGTAGAGGGCCAGCACCATGTACGGCAGCAGGATGTGGACCATGCCGAGGATCGAGCTGAACGTCGTGAACAGCAGGCGCGGCGGCGCGCCGAAGCCGAACGCCTGGTAGACGGCCACAACCGGGCCCTTGTTGCCCAGGATGACCAGCCAGGCATAGGTGCGCACGATGAAGCCGGTCCAGAAGCAGACCGCGACACAGATCAGCAGCGCCGTCGACACCCAGTCGCTTCGCCGCGCCATCACATAGGCGACCGGATAGCCGAGCAGCAGGCAGACGCCCGTCACGGTCAGCGCCGTGGTGAAGGTGTTGAACAGCACCCTTGTGTAGAGCGGGACGCTGAAGATCCGCCGGTAGTGGGCGATCGATACCGCCGGGTCCGTGACGCTGAGCAGCAGCACGTAGCCGATCGGCAGCAAGAACAGGATCACGAGCGCCAGCGTCGCGGGCGCCAGCAGCAGCCAGGGTGTCGAGTCGGCCGGAAGACCGCGCGCCGGCGCGGCAGCCAGCCCGGCTTGCCCCGCGGGGGCTGCTACGACGCCAGCCATTGCGTGAATCGTTCCTGCAATTGCGCGGCGTTGGCGGCTTCCCAGTCGGGGTCCGTCACCACCATCTGCTTCGCGTTGGGCTCGTAGGTCGGCATCTGCTTGGCGACCTCCGGCTTGACGAACTCGAACGCCTTGGGGTTCGTCGGGCCGTAGAACAGACGGTTGCAGAACTCCGCCTGCGGCTTGGGCTGCACGGCGAACTGGATGAACTCCCAAGCGAGCTTGCGGTTGGGCGCACCCTTGGCCACGCCCCACATCGTGGTGCTTACCATGCCGCCGTTCCAGACCAGCTCGACCGGGTGCCCCTGCTCCTTCAGCTCGCTGGCCCGCGCGTTCCACATCACGATCATGTCGGTTTCGCCGTCGCGGATCAGCTGCTGCGACTGGTTGCCCTGGGTCCACCAGACCTTGATGTGCGGCTTGATCTGGTCGAGTTTCTTGAAGGCCCGCTCGACATCCAGCGGATAGACCTTGTCGATCGGCACGCCGTCGGCCAGGGCGGCTGCGATCAGCGTGCGCGGCGCATTGTTGTACATCGATCGCGTGCCGGGGAACTTCTTCACGTCCCAGAAATCGGCCCAGGATTTCGGCCCGCCCTGCGGGAACTTGTCGCTGCGGTAGGCCAGGTTGGTGCCGAGCGCGCAGTAGGCGATGCCGTTGGCGAACACCGCGTTCGGGAACAGCTTGTCCTTTTGCACGATCGTCCAGTCGATCGGCTCGACGAAGCCTTCGCGCTCCGCCCGCAGCCATTCGGACTGGTTGATGCCGGTCACGTCCCATTCATAGGTGCCGCTCTGCACCTGGGCCTTGAGCTTGGCGTAGGACACCGGCGCCACCGTGCGGACCCGGATGCCGGTCGCGTCGGTGAACGGCTTGAAGAAGGCAGCCTCCTCCGCCGCGGTCCAGCTTCCGCCCCACGTGTTGACATAGATGGTGCGCGTCTGGGCGATCGTGCGTTCGGTCAGCAGCAGCGGCCCCATGGCCGCGCCGGCCGCCATGGCGCCGCCCGTCTTCAATACGCGGCGACGGCTCAAGACGTTTTTTCCGCCTCTTGTCATGCCGATTCCTCCCTTGTCCCTGGCGGCGTCAGGCCATGGCTTGCGGGCTTATGACGCCAGCCACTGCGTGAAGCGCTCCTGGAGCGAGGCGCTGTTGGCCGCTTCCCACTCCACATTGGCGACAATGGTCTGCTTTGCGTTCTCCGGCCATGTCGGCATCTGCTTGGCGATCTCGGGCTTGACGAACTCGTAGGCCTTCGGGTTGGTCGGCCCGTAGAACAGGCGGTTGCAGAACTCGGCCTGGGGCTTGGCCTGCACGGCGAACTGGATGAACTCCCAGGCGAGCTTGCGGTTGGGGGCGCCCTTGGCCACGCCCCACATGGTGATGCCGACATGCGCGCCGTTCCACACCAGCTCGACCGGCACGCCCTGCTCCGCCAACTCGCTGGCCCGCGCGTTCCAGATCGCCATCATGTCGATCTCGCCGTCGCGGATCAGCTGCTGCGACTGGTTGCCCTGGGTCCACCAGACTTTGATGTGCGGCTTGATCTGGTCGAGCTTCTTGAACGCGCGGTCGACGTCCAGCGGATAGACCTTGTCGTGCGGGACGCCATCGGCCAGCAGCGCATAGAGCACGCTCCGCGGCGCATTGTTGTAGAGCGAACGGTTTCCCGGGAACTTCTTCACGTCCCAGAAATCGGCCCAGGATTTCGGACCGCCATTGGGAAACTTGTCCTTGCGATAGCAGAGATTGGTACCGAGCGCGCAGTAGGCGATGCCATTGGCGAACACGGCGTCGGGAAACAGCTTGTCCTTCTGCACGACGGTCCAGTCGATCGGCTCGACGAAGCCCTCGCGCTCCGCGCGCAGCCAGTCGGACTGGTTGATCGCGGTAATGTCCCATTCGTAAGTGCCGCTCTGCACCTGGGCCTTGAGCTTGGCATAGGACACCGGCGCCACCGTGCGCACCCGGATGCCGGTCGCGTCGGTGAAGGGCTTGAAGAACGCGGCCTCCTCGGCCGCGGTCCAGCTTCCGCCCCAGGTATTGACATAGACCGTGCGGCTCTGCGCGATCGTCCGCTCTGTCAGCAGCAGCGGCCCCAGCACCGCGCCCGCCGCGACCGTGCCGCCGGTCTTGAGCAGGCGGCGGCGCGTGATCGGGTATCGGCTCTTGCTTGCCATGTTTTCCTCCCTATCCAGACGCCGCGTTGCGGCGGACAGCGACCCGTTCAGGTCGCGAGCCACTGCGCGAAGCGTTCGCGAATCCCCGCCAGGCGCGGCGCCAGCCATTCGGCGTCGGGCTGATGCGCGACTTTCACGCGGTCCGGCCGCGTCGGCAGCTTGGCCGCCACGTCCGGTGCGATATGGTCGAACGACTTCGGGTTGTTGGGCCCGTACGGCAGGATCGAGCAGAACGCCGCCTCCTGCTTGGGCTCGGAGATGAACTTCAGGTATTCCCATGCCAGCTTGGCGCGCGGATTGCCGCGGGGCACGAAGCGGAAGCTCGTATAGATTTCGGCGCCGTTCCAGGCGATCTCCAGCGGCTCGCCGCGGTCGATCAGTTCCTGCGCCCGCGCGTTCCACATCGCGATCATATCGACTTCGCCGTCCTGGATGAGCTGCTGGGACTGCGCGCCCTGGCTCCACCACACCTTGATATGCGGCTTGATCTCGTCGAGCTTCTTGAACGCCCGATCGAGGTCGAGCGGGTAGAGCTTGTCGGCCGGCACGCCGTCGGCCAGCAACGCGAAGGCGAGGGTCGTGAAGGACCGGTCGTAGAGGCAGCGCTTGCCCGGGAATTTCTTCACGTCCCAGAAGTCGGCCCAAGACTGCGGCCCGCCGTTCGGGAACTTGTCCTTGCGATAGACCAGGCAGGTGCTGAGCGTCACCGACGAGACGCCGTGCGACTTGATGTTGGCCGCCGGCACCGCGTTGCGGTCGATGATCGAGAAGTCGACCGGCTCGAGCAGGTTCTCGTGCACCGCCTGGCTGTATTCGACGATTCCCAGGCCCGAGGCGTCCCATTCGTATTGCCCGGTCTGCACCTGGGCCTTGAGCTTGGCGAAGGAGACCGGGGCCACCGTGCGGACCTGGATGCCGGTCGCCTGGGTGAACGGCTTGAAATAGGCCGTGTCTTCCGCGGCAGTCCAGCTGCCGCCCCAGGTATTCACGTAGACCGTCCGGGTCTGCCCCAGAACCGGCCCGCCGGGCAGGGCCAGGGCGGATGCGGCGCCGGCGGCAGTCGCGAGCATGCGACGCCGGGAAAGCTGCGAGCGGCTACGCGGGCTTTTCATCGTCTTCCTCCGGGCGATCGGCGAGCAACGGTCGCACCGTGCCGTGCGGGTCAGCTCAGCTGGCCAGCCATTGCGAGAAGCGCTCGCGGATCTCCGGCAGGCGCGGCGCCAGCCAGTTGGCGTCGGGCACATGGCTGACGCGCAGGTTGTCAGGCGCCGTCGGCATCTTCGAGGCGGTCTCCTTCGAGATGAAGTCGAACGCCTTGGGATGCGGCGGGCCATACGGCAGGATGTTGACGAAATCCGCCTGCGGCTTCGGCTGCGATACGAATTCCAGGAACTGGAACGCCAGCTTGGCCCGCGGCGCGCCCTTCGGCACGTACCAATAGCCGCCATAGTTCTCGGCCCCGTTCCAGACGATCTGGAACGGCGAGCCGCGATCGATCATTTCCTGTGCGCGCGCATTCCACATGGCGATCATGTCGACCTCGCCATCCTGGATCAGCTGCTGCGACTGGTTGCCCTGGGTCCACCACACCTTGATGTGCGGCTTGATCTGGTCGAGCTTCTTGAAGGCCCGGTCGAGATCCATCGGGTAGAGCTTGTCCGCCGGCACCCCGTCGGCGAGCAGCGCGAACGCCAGGTTCGTGAACGACCGGTTGTACAGCGACCGGTTGCCCGGGAACTTCTTGACATCCCAGAAGTCGGCCCAGGACTGCGGCCCGCCATTCGGGAACTTGTCCTTGCGGTACACGAGGCAGGTGCCGAGCGATACGCCCGCGACGCCATAGTCGACGACGTTGCCGGGCGGGAACTTGGCCGGGTCGACGATGGACTTGTCGACCGGCTCCAGAAGGCCTTCGACGACGGCCTGGGAATACTCCACGACGCCGGCGTTCGAGACATCCCACTCGTAAACCTTGCTCTGCACCTGCGCCTTCAGCTTGGCGAAGGAGACGGGCGCCACGGTGCGGACCTTGATCCCGGTCTTCTCGGTGAACGGCTTGAAATAGGCCGTCTCCTCCGCCGCCGTCCAGCTTCCGCCCCATGTATTGACGAACAGCGTCTGCTCCTGCGCCTCGGCCGTCTGCCGCAGGATCTGCGGCGCGGCGACGAAGGCAGCGGACGCGCCGGTCGCGCGGATCAATTGGCGTCTGCTCAGCCGTTTGAACTGGGTCATGTCGTTCCTCCCGATTGCCGGTCTTTCCAGACCGGCTTTTTCGTTCACTCGTCGTGCGGCGCGCGGGCCAATCGGAGCCCCGGCGCGGTCTCAGCGCGCTCCCTGGCCGGGAGCGGTGGCATTCACCAGCGCGGCCATGTTGCCCGCTGGATGCTTGTTGTCGTGCATGAGCTGGTGCGCTTCGCCGATCTCGTTGAACGAGAAGGTATGCGAGAGGCAGGGATCCACGCGTCCCGCGGCCACGAGCTTCGTCACCGCCGCGGCCTGTTCGTCGTTCGACAGATGGCTGCCCTGGAACCG
This sequence comes from Alphaproteobacteria bacterium, assembly GCA_020846275.1. Lineage (GTDB taxonomy): Bacteria > Pseudomonadota > Alphaproteobacteria > JAEULC01 > JAEULC01 > JAEULC01. Next base: position 732 of record JADLEG010000174.1, on the reverse strand, counting down.
CTTCTGGCGCATCCAGTGGTAGCGCAGATCCATCGTCACGTTGTAGCCGGTGGTGCCGGCGCAGATCACGACCATGCCGCCAGTGGCGCATACGAAGCACGAGGTCGGCAGAGTCGTTTCGCCCGGATGCTCGAACACGATGCGCGGGCTCACCTTTTCGCCGACCGCGTCCCAGATGGCCTTGCCGAACGCGCGCGCGCCCTTGACCCAGTCGTTGTAAGCCTTGTCGTTGGTGTCGGGCATCTTGCCCCAATGGGTGAAGTCGTTGCGGTTGATCACGCCGACCGCGCCGTGGTCCAGGCAGAACTGCCGCTTCGACGCGTCGGAGACGATGGCGACCGGCTTCCCGCCGGCCTCGCGGGCGATCTGCAGGGCCATGCTGCCCAGCCCGCCGGCCGCGCCCCAGACCAGAACCACGTCGCCCTTCTCCACCACGTTCGGCGACCAGCCCATCAGCATGCGATAGGCCGTCGACGCGCAGAGGAGATAGGCGGCCGCCGCTTCCCAGGTCAGCCGCGGCGGCTTGGGAACGCATTGATGCGCCTGCGCGCGGGCGAACTGGCAATAGCTGCCGTAGTTGGTCTGGTAGCCCCAGATGCGGGTGCTTTCCGCCAGCATCGGGTCGCGCCCCGACAGCACCCAGGGATCGTTCGGCTCCCACCAGCCGCTGTGGACCACCACCTCGTCGCCCGGCTTGACCGATTTCACGTTCTTGCCGACCGACCAGACGAT
>JADLEG010000173.1 GCA_020846275.1 Alphaproteobacteria bacterium | reverse complement strand
GGTCGAGCGTGTGGATCGCCTGGGTGATCAGCACGCCGCCGCCGTCGCGCGCCAGCGTGCCGCGGCCGGGCTGGTCGTAGTAGCCCTTCTGCGGCCGCCACCACGGCACGGCGACCGAGACATGCGCGAGCCTGCCCAGGCCGCCTTCCGCCAGCACCTGCTTCACCCGCACCGAGGCCGGGCGGAAGCGATGCTGCAGCACGCAGCCCAGCCGCACGCCGGCGGCGGCGCAGGCATCGACCAGCGCGCGGGCGCGATCGGTCGTCACTTCCAGCGGCTTCTCCAGCAGCACGTGCTTGCCCGCCGCCGCCGCGCGCTTGACAATGTCGAGATGCGCGTTGGGCGGCGTCAGCACCAAGAGCGCGTCGACCGACGTGTCGGCGAGCACGGCATCAAGGTCCCCGGTCGTGGGGAAGGGGAAGTTCTTCGCGAAGGCCTCGCGCCGCGCCGCCGTCGGGCTGAACGCCCAGGCGACCTCGGCCTTGTCCTTCAGGTCGACCAGGCTCTTGGCGTGCGGCCCGACGGCCATGCCGAGCCCGACCAGGGCGACGCGCAGACGGGGCATCGGAAATTCCTCGCGGGGAAGGGTTGCGGCTACCAGTTCGTGGGTTTCGTGGCCTCGACCGGCAGCCCGGCCGCGAGCCACGAGCGCGTGCCGCCGCGATACCACATCACGCCGGTGAAGCCCTGGCGCGCGAGCAGCAAGGCGGCGTTGTAGGATTCCCAGCACCAGGCGCTGAGGCAATAGACCGCGACCGGCCGGGCGCGGTCGCCGCCGGCCAGGCGCTCGACCGCGCGCACGAAACGACCTTGAACTTCGGCGGACTTGCCGATCGTGGAGCCGGCCTTCCTGAGCCAGAACGCCGAGGGTAGGGCGCGGTGGCCCTCCATGTCCAGCACGTCCACGAGGATGGGGCGGTCGGGGCGCTGCAGGGCGGCATGCAGCTCGCCGGTGCGGATCGTGCGCGCGCCGGGAACCGTCAGCGGCGTGGCGCCCTCGAAGTCGGACACGCGCAGCTCGGCGGTCGGCGCGACCCCGAAATCGGTCGCCTCGTCGAGATACGCCGCGGCCTCCGGGAAGATCGGGATGACCACGCGATCGTCGACGGCGTAGAGCTGACAGCGCGCCTTGCTCGCGCGGTTGCACGCCTCGAGCACGGCATTGCGCGCGCCGACGCCGCTGCGCCAGCCCCAGGCGCCGGTGACCGAGATGGCAAACGCGCGCGGCGCGCCCTCGCGCAGGAAGTCGCGATACCCGGCGATGGCCTTGTCCTTGTCCAGCGGCAGCGCCTCGGCATCGTCGACCGAAGGCCGCCGTCCGGCCGGCAGGACGAGCGGCGCCAGGGTCGGCATCGCCGCCGGCGCGGCGGCGGGCTTTGCGGCTGAAGGCGTCGCCGCAGGGGGTGTCGCGACGGCTGGCACAGCGGGCGCGGGCGCTGCCGGCCGCGTCACAGGCGATGCCGCGGGCGCCGCCGCGAGCTGCGGGGCCGACTTCGTGGGCGGCGATTCCAGCAGGTCGCCGATCACGTAGCCCAGGTTCCTGCCGTCGCGCTCCACGCGGAACCAATCCTTGCCCGCCACCTTCGTCTTGCCGGTCGCGGCGACGATCGTGCCGGCCGGCAGGGCGGCGACCTTCTCGGAGTCCGTCGAGGGCTGGGCGCGGACATTGGCGTTGCCGGTGGTCACGAATTCCTGGTCGACGGCGATCAGCGCGGGCGGGCGCGACGCCGGATCGGATGCGGGCGCCGGCGCGGCCGCTACAGTTGGCGCGGCTGCGGGCGGTGCAAAAAAGAACTGGCCCTCGATCGGCGAGGTGGCGAGCCAGGGCTGCTGCTGGCCGCCGGTTTGCTTCTGCACCCGCACGCCCACCTCGTTGAAGGTCTCCAGCACGCGCATCCCCGGCATGCGCATCGCCGCCGCCAGCGCGCTGGCATAGGGTCCGACGCGCCCGCTGCCGTCCAGCGCCACCGCGCCGGGCTGGGTGGCGTAGCCGATGATCGTGCCGCTGGGCGCCTGCATCTGCGCCAGGCCGCTCTGCACCGAGCGCAGGCCGCGGCCGCCGAAGGGATTGTTGCGGCAGGCATCGAGAATCATGACGTTGAGCTTGGTGCCCGCGCTGCCCATCTCGTCGAGGATGAAGTTGGCGTCCACCAGCTCGTACTTGACGTCGGCCTCGCGCTCCAGCCGCGCGCCGGTCGGGATCAGGTAGTTGGTGCCGCGCAGCTGGATGCCGTGTCCGGCGTAGTAGAACAGGCCCGCGGCGCTGCCCGCCAGCTTCTGCCCGAAGCGGCGGATCGCCGCTTCCAGCTTCGCCTTGTCGAGGTCGATCAGCGCGGCGTCGTCCACAAGCTCGAAGCCCAGGCCCTTCAGCGTCGACGCGATCAGCCGCGCGTCGTTGGGCGGATTGGGCAGCGCCGCCGCCGCCTCGTACTTGCCGTTGCCGATCACCAGCGCGACGCGGCGATCCGGCGCGGCCTGCGCGGCGGCTTCGCCCGCAACCGCCAGCAGGGCGATCGCTGCGACCAACAGGCGGCGTGCGGGCGATGGCATAGGTGAAATCGCGCGTCCCGCGATTGCTTCCGTGGAAGCCCACTGTGCAGCAGCTTCGCCGGGCGCGCAACCGGCCGGCCAGTGGCGCTAGGGGTGCGGACAGCCCTTGCCGGGAATGCGCGAGTCGCAGATGCCGATCGTGTCGAGCTGCTGCTGCCAGCCCGCCACCATCGCGCGAACCGCCGCCGGCGCGGCGCCGCGGAAGGGCTCGCCGCGCCAGGCGCGCTGGACCGCATAGGTCGCCTCGCGCCCGATCACCACCTGCAGCAGCGCCGCCTCGCCCTTGCCGCCGCGCTTCGACCGGCCGCACAGCAGGAGCTGGCGCGCGCCCGGATAGGACGTGACCGCGCGATCGCCCGCCGGCTCGGCCTGGGCGGCATCGCAGCCGCTCTCGAACTCCCGCCGCAGCCGTTCCAGCACGCCGCGCGGCGGCTGGCCCTTGGTGTCGAACAGCACCTGCACGGTCATCATCTCCTGCCATTCCTCGGCGTCCTGGCCGGCCGGGACGTAGTCGTAGACCGCGCGGTCGTCGTCGCGGTCGCTGAAGGCGAGTTCCCAGCCCGCGGGCGGCGGCGCCAGCAGGTTCTCGCCCGGCGGCAGGCTTTCGCGCGCGTCCTCGATCGGCGCGTCGCCGTCGTCCGGCGGCTTGGGGGGCGGTTGCTGGGCCAGCGCGCCGGCGGCCACAACCAGCGCCAGGATCGCGGCGGCGACGATCGCCGGGTTCGGCATGGCAGGGTTCCTTCCGCCGCAAGCAGGCGCCGGCCGCCACCTTGGGCTAGCCGGCCGCGCCTGTCCAACCAGGCCAAGCCATGCCGGCAACATCCGGGCGAAATTAAGGCGAAACAAGAGGTTCCGCCGATTTTCGCGAATTGCATCCAGCGAGTCGTGACGGTATGGTGGCGCCCGATTCGAGCCACCACCGGACCGGCAGAACCGCCTTGGCCGACATCTTTCAGGAAATCGACGAGGACGTACGGCGCGAGCGCCTGGAGCAGCTGTGGAAGCGCTACGGCAGCTACGTCGTCGGCGTCGCGCTGATGCTGGTCCTGGGCACCGCCGGGGTCATGGGCTGGCGCGAATACCGCGACCGCCAGAACCAGGCCCAGTCGCAGCGCTTCATCGCGGCGATGGACCAGGCGACGCGCGGCGAGGACGCGGCGGCGAAGGAGACCTTTGCCAAGCTGGCGGCCGATGCCGGCGCCGGCTATGCCGCGCTGGCGAAGCTGCAGGAGGCCGCGCTGCTGGCCAAGGGCGGCGACGCGGCCGGCGCGGCCAAGGTCTACGAGGATATGGCGGCGGACGGGCGGATCGACCAGGTGTTCCGCGACCTGGCCGTGATCATGCAAGTGCAGGATACGATCGCGACCGGCGATCCCGCGAAACTCGCCCAGATGCTGGCGCCCCTGCTCGGCGAGAAGAACCCGTGGCGCCACTCCGCGACCGAGCTGTCGGCGCTGCTCGCCCAGCGCGGCGGCGACACGGCCAAGGCCAAGGAACTTTACACCAAGCTGGCGGACGACCTCAGCGCGCCCCAGAACATGCGCGCGCGGGCGACCGAGATGCTGGCGATCCTCGGTGGCTGACCGGCGCGCGGGCCGCACGATGGTCCCCCGACGCCCGCGAAGCTGCCCCCGATCCGTCCGTGCGGGCCTCGCGCTGGCCCTCGCGCTGCTGCTTCCCGCCTGCGGCCTGACCGACTACTTCGGCGACTATTTCGGCGCCTCGCCGCCGCCGCCGCTGCCGGGCGAGCGCATTCCCGTCCTGCTGCTGCGTCAGGACCTCGAGCCTGACCCGCGGCTGGCCGACGTCGACGTGCGCCTGCCGGCGCCGCAGACCAACCAGGACTGGCCCCAGGCCGGCGGCTACCCCGACCACGCCATGCACCACCTGGCCTCCGAAGAGGCGCTGGAGAAGCGCTGGGACGTGACGGTGGGCGCGGGCTCGGGCGACGGCACGCGCATGACCGCGCAACCCATCGTCGTCGCCGGCCGGCTCTACACGATGGACGTGACGTCGCGCGTCACGGC
>JADLEG010000172.1 GCA_020846275.1 Alphaproteobacteria bacterium | reverse complement strand
GTAGCGCAGGAGGTGGATCAGCATCGTCACGACCATTGCGTCGGATGCGTAGCGATGGACGCTGCGAAGGATGCCGCCGGCGTAGCGCTGGCCATGGGTCAGCGCCTCGACCGAACGAAAGGCCCCTTGGACGCTGGTGTCGAAAAAGGCGTAAAGGTACAGACCCGTGCCGGCGACGATCCAGAACAGGAAGAAGGTCAGCGCGCCCAGGTGATAAAGGGGATTGAGCTTGTCGCCGAAGGCGCGGTTGAACACCGCCTCGGCATGCATGAATCCCGCGCGCAGCAGACGCTGCGGCCCGAATCTCATCATGCTCTCCCCGCGCGCAGCGCGCGCCAGACCACGACCAGGAACAGCAGCCCGCCCAGGATCGCCACTGCGCCGCCCATGCCCATCAGTCCCATGCCGAAGACCTCCCCGGGGCTGCGCAGGACCTGCTCGGCGCCGGCGACCTTGCGCTGCACGCCGTAGCCGCCCGACCACACCAGACCGACGATGTGCATCAACTGTCCCAGGCCGTACACATAAGGCTGGCTCACCGCGAGCCGCCCGCGCGGCCGGCCCCATCCGAGCCGCGGCAGCAGGTGATAGACCATCCCCATCAGCGCCAGCGTGACGCCGACGATGCAGCCGTGGTAATGCGCGGGGATCTTCACGTTGCTGCCGGTGATGGTCATGCCGATTACGCCACCGGCCGCAAACAGCAGCATCGAGGAGAGCAGCGCCGCGCGCAACGGCCGGGCCGCCTCGGCGACACCCTGCCGCGTGGCGAGCGCGATCGCCACCGCCAGCACCACCGGGAAGATCGCCAGTCCGCCGCCGATGCGCATGCCCCAGGTGTGCAGCACGCGATGCTCCACTGTCGCCACGTCGTGCGCGAGGTACGCATACGGCGTGACGAACACCGCCGCCAGCGCGATCGCGAACAGCAGCAGGGTCACGCGCGGGCTCAGCGGCACGCGCCCGCCGCAGGCCTGCGCCAGCGACAGCCAGGCCACCAGCATCAGCAGCGTCCACGTGAACTGCAGCGCGTGGCCGCCGCCCCAGAACAGCACCTCCCAGTAAGCCTTGCCGTCCAGTGCGATGGGCACCACCGCGAGCGACCAGGCGAAGGCGGCAAGCGCGACCGCCGCGGACACCGCGGCCGCGTACAGCCCGAAGTGCAACGCCGCCGCGCCGTCGAGCGCGCCGCCCAGGCGCGGGGTCGAGGTCAGCGACCGGGCCACCAGCAGGACCGACGCCAGGGCGAAGACCGTGAGCCCGCCGAGGAACAGGCGCGATTCCAGGACCGGGATGTAGTTGGCCATCACCGGTACGCCCGGGTCGAGGAAGGGCGCGAACGCCATCATCGCGGTGCCCGCACCGGCGCCGCCGAGCGCAATCCAGCCCCAGGCCTCGTGGCGGGGCCGGGCATTCAGGCTCCAGAGCATGCCGGCAATGGCGACGAACCACACCAGCACCGACAGGTCCACGTGGACCACCAGGGCGGTGCGGAAGAAATCCACCCCCGGCAGCCAGGCGTTTACCCCGGGGGTACGCGCCAGCACCAGCAGCACCGAGAACAGACCCGAGCCGAGCAGAGCCAGCATGCCCAGCCACAGCCAGCCGCGCGCGAGCGCCTGCCGGCTGGCTTCGAAGTGCAGTTCGTACTCGGCCGGCTTCGAAGGAAGTAGGGTGCGCCCGCGGGCCAGGATCGGGGATGCGGTGGCGTTCATTGCAGTGTTATGCCGCCTTTCTCGGTGTCGAAATCGATGACGAGAACCTGCGCCGGTGCCAGGTGCACGCGGCGCTCGAGCCTGTAGGCAAAGCCCTCGCTGCGTACGTCGTCGCGCAGGCGCACACTGATTTGCCGATCGCCGGCGCGGACCGGGATCCGCCGGTAGATCGCCGATGCGCCGTCGCGCGCCAGTCCGGAAGGCGCGGCCTCGGCGCGCACTACCGGCGCCCCGTCGATGTCGAGCTCCACCGTCACCGGCGAGCGCTCGCGCGGGCACTGCACCGGCGCGCGCATGTTCGGCGGCAGCTTCGCCAGCTCCTCGGGCGTCAGCGGCCGGCAGTCGCCGACGGGCTTGCCGGTGTGTACGAGGCTCAGCTTGATGAGCGCGAGGTCGGCGGCCAGGTGCCGGTACGGCGGCCAGTGCGAGAAGACGCCGACCGCAAGGGCGAAGAGTCCGTAAAGCACGGTCTGCCCGACCCACGCGCGCAGGCCGCGCGGCCCCCCCGCGGCCGGAGACTTTAAAGATTCAGCCATGATGCATCTTCGACGTTGGACCGGAAAAATCATTGATCTTGGACAAGCGCTCGCGCATCGAGGCGACCGCGGCCTCGAGCACGGCCTCCTCCTCGGCGTCGGCCTGCACCAGGTCTACCTTCGCGCGCGGCACGCTGGCGCGCAGTTGCGGCGCACGCGTGCCCGCCAGCCGCTCGGCAGTCCAGCGTGCACCGAGGCGGAACGCGCAGCCGCCGTCGCGGCAGCTCGCGACCAGCACCCCCGCGGCGCCGTCACGCAGCGCGTACTCGACGAAGGACGGCGCCAGCTGACCGGTGCAGATGAGCGGCAGCACGAGGACGTCGGGGGCGGTGAGGCAGCGCGCATCGGCGCCCTGCGCACAACCGAAGACCACGATCGG
>JADLEG010000171.1 GCA_020846275.1 Alphaproteobacteria bacterium | reverse complement strand
ATCGCCGCGCACGGTGCAGCAGATGCAGCCGTTGTTCATCTCGAACACTTCCTCGTCGGCGCCCACCACCAGGTCGCCGTCGATGCCGAGCTCGCCGAACTCGTTGACGATCACGGCATATTTCTTGCCGTGCGGCTCGGTCAGGATGCGGTTCAGAAGCGTGGTCTTGCCGGCGCCGAGGAAGCCGGTCAGCACGGTGACGGGGACAGCTTGCGACATGCTACGTGGATCTCCAACCCTTGCCGGGGCCATTTCCAGATGGGGCGCACCCGAGGCCAAGCCAAGGGGGCCGCCCGGCGGGTGCGGACCCTAACAAAGCGGTCGGGCGTTGGCTAGGCGGCGATCCCGGCCGCGCGCGCGGCGCGGCAGGGCGCTTACGGCGCCGTTGCCTGCTGTCGAATCTTGATCTCGCATTTCTCGCGCGTCGCCGGCGACAGGGTTCCATACCGCGCGTTGCAGGCCGCAAGGGCCTGCTCGAGCGCACGCGGTTCGGCGTGTTTTGCGATCGGAGCCCGCTGGCGGACCGCAAAATCATACTCGGCGGTACCGGGCGCGAGGCGCTGCGGATGATAGGCGTAGGGGTCCATCACCATCGGCGACCTGGACTGCGCCTGGGCATGACCCGCGACGAGCGCGAGCGCCAGGGTAACGGCCATAACTGCTGGGCGCATGGCTCACTCCCTCGTATGGTGCCTTTTATAGAGATTGGATACCGCAGCCGCGCGGACAAGGCGCCGGCCGGGGTCCCGGCGCCTGCCAGCCATGCGCCGAGGGATGGGCTGGCGCGCCGGATCGGCCCTAGAACTTCAGGTCGTACTTCATCCTGAGGCCCACGCTGTCCCGCGCGGCCTCCTCGGTCGGGGATTCGCGCTCGGTTTTCCGGCGCATCCAGGCGAGATCGACGCTGGGCCCCTTGTCGAACACATAGCCCAGGCCCGCGCCATAGCCGCGTTCGCCCGGGGCGGGCTCGGCGGCCGGGGCTGGCGCCGCCTCGCGGGTGGCGCTGTAGTTGGCGAAGGCCCGCCAGTCGTTGAGCGAACCCTGCAACGCCATGCCGGGGCGCACCACCTCGGCGCCAGCCGGGTCCGTCTGCTGCACGTAGCCCGCCTCGGCCGACACGCCGAGCCTGCTGCCGTCGCCGAGCGCCGTGCCGTAGCGAAGCCCGGTCGCGACGCCGTGGCGCGCCGCCGCGGGATCGGCGGGATCGGTCGTGAGGCGCTGCATTCCCAGGTGATAGCCGAGGCCCTTCACCCGCAGCACGTCATTGCCGTCCAGCGACAGCGCGAGCGACGGCTCCTGCGTTCCGGTCCGGCTCGGCGCCGTCTCTGGCCCCGAGGCGCCGACCGGCGCGGTCGCGGTGTCCGGCGCGCCGAACACGCTGGCGTCCACCCGTATTTTGCCGGCGACGCCGCCATCGAGCTTGGCGAAGGGATTGACGCCCAGCGCGCGGTTCAGCCGGTATTCGTCCAGCGGCGATTCCCAGCCCAGCACCCCGGGGCCGCGCGGCGCGGCGTTCGGCCCGCCGAACGCCGGGTTGTCGTATTTCCCGACCCGCACCCCGCCGAACGGCTTCTCGTAGGTGCCGTACATCTGCTCGACATAGAGCCCGCGGTCGTCGGCGCCGCTGGCCGAGCCGCTGGCCGAGCCGGGGGCCACCAAGCCGCCGGCGTCGCTGCCGCCATCGACCGACGGCGGCCGGACCCGCACGCGCGAGCTGATCGACAGCTCGGGCCCCAGCCTGGTGTCGACCTTGTAGTCGGTCTTGCGGAAGGTATCGTCCGACTGTTGCGCGCCGCCATTGTTTCCGGTGTCGTCCCGGGAGCCCTGGTTGATCTGCGCATTGGTCGTAGCGTCGAGCGCCCGCGCCGCCGGCATCGAAGCGAGCAGCGCCATCGCGGCGAGAAGGCCTGCGGCGGTCGGCATCGGAGAGACACGTCGAGCGGCAGGCGGAATCATCATGATCCTCCTCGGCGGCGTCGGCGATGGCGATGGGCGGGATTGTCCCCCGCGCGGCTGCTATGGATGCCCTGCTAATTTGGCAATTCTTGGACAGGCATTGTGACCAGCCTGTGGCGGGCGGCGGTCGTCGTCGCGGTCAATTCTGCATCATTGCCGCTTTCAGGAGCGGCAAGTTGTTTCGGAACATCTTGATGTAGCTGTCGCCGGGCCCGCCGGGCGGCGACAGCGCGTCCGAGAACAGCGCGCCGCCCAGCTTCACGCCGGTTTCCTTGCCGATCTGCTCGATCATCTTGCGGTTGGTGATGTTCTCGACGAACAGCGCCTTGGTCTTCTCCTTCCGGATCTGGCGGATCAGCGACGCGACCTCCTTGGCCGATGGCTCGGCATCGGTGCTGATGCCGACGGGGGCCAGGAAGGTCACGCCATAGGCGCTTCCGAAATAGCCGAAGGCGTCGTGCGAGGTGATGACCTTGCGCTTGGGCTTGGGCACGGCGCCGATCTCGGCTCGGACCCAGGCGTCGAGCTCGATAAGCTGCTTCTTGTATGCGGCGGCGTTCGCCTTGTAGGCGGGCGCGCCGGCCGGATCGGCCTTGGCAAGCCCGTCGGCGATGTTGTCGGCATAGACCAGGGCGTTGCGCAGATCCTGCCAGGCATGTGGATCGATGACGCGCTTGGGCGCCTTCTTGCCTTCCTCTTCCTCCTCCATCGTCTGCGGCTGGATGCCGCTGGACGCCACGACCACCGCGCCCTTGTAGGCGGCGCTTTGCGCCAGCCGCTCCATCCAGCCTTCCAGCCCCAGGCCGT
>JADLEG010000170.1 GCA_020846275.1 Alphaproteobacteria bacterium | reverse complement strand
CGCCGCGAACCGTCGACGACCTCTGGCGCACCATCGCCTGCGGCATCGATACCTTCACCCAGAGCGAATGCCTCAACTACTTTGCTGCCGCAGGATACGACCGTGAATGATCGGAAAATGCTCTAGCAGGCGATCACGTCGACATGGCCGCGTCTGCCGTAGTCGAGGATCTTCCGGTCGCGGGTGACGATCGAAGCGCCCAGCTCGCGCGCCGTGGCGATCAGCAGGCGGTCCGCCGGATCGGCATGGATCGGCCCGGGAAGGGTCGCAGCCTCCGTGGCCGCGTTCACCGTGATCGGGACCAGCCGAACGCCAGCGCGCAGCAGGAATGCCTGAAACCAGACGGCGGGCGACGGCTGGAATGAGACATCTTTTCTTGGATCGGCATGCACGTATCCGATCTCCCACGCCGAAATCGGCGATACGAATACCTCCCCAGAGACTGCAGCCTGATTGATCGCGGCAATACTGGCCGCGGACATGCGGGCGCCGCCGCCAAGCCAGATGATCGCGCAGGTGTCCAGCAAGACCGCCATGGAACGCTAGCGGTGCAATACGCCCCGCATTGCGTCGAACGGTTCGTCGATGATCGGTTCGGTCAAGTCGACGTCGGGACCCAGCCTGACCGTCCCGCGCATGCAGCCCCACAGGGAAGGCAGCTTGCGCTTCGTCGGCCGCAGTTCCGCGACCGGCTTGCCGCGCCGCGTCACGACCACGCGGGAAAGCCTGCGCGCCTCGAGGTCGCGCATCACCGCCAGGCACTTGCGCTTGAATTCGCTCGTGGTGAGGGTGAGGTCGGCTTTCATGGCGCGCCCAATATGGTCATTTCAAAGTGACCATATCATGCCCCGGCTGTTTTGTCAGTAGGCCACCTTGTCCGGATTGGCGATCCAGGCCTGGAACGCGCGGTCGCCCTCCGCCGCCAGCAGGCGCCGGGCGGGCAGGGCGCGGGCGTCGATCGGCAGCGCCACCTGCTCGTAGAACCACGCGTCGTCGAAGCCGGCCCGGGCCGCCTCGACGCGCGAGCAGGCATAGACCATGCGGTCGATGCGCGCCCACAAGATCGCGGCCAGGCACATCGGGCAGGGCTCGCAGCTCGTGTAGATCACGCTGCCCTTCAGGTCGAACGTTCCCAGCGCCCGGCACGCCGCGCGGATCGCCACCACCTCGGCATGGGCCGTCGGGTCGATCGCGGTCGTCACCTGGTTGACGCCCTCGCCGGCGATCCTGCCGTCCTTCACGACGACCGCGCCGAACGGACCGCCTGCCGTGCCGCGGGCGTTCTCCATGCTCAGCGCGATGGCGCGGCGCAGATAGGTTTCGTCATCGGACATCGCGGAATCCATCGCTAGCGGTTCATCAGGTCGCGCTCGGCCTCGTCCAGATGCGCGATCGTCAGGCGCTCGGCCGCTTCGGCGTCGCGCGCCGCGATCGCCTGGAACAGGGCGCGGTGCTGGCGATGATAGTCGTCCAGCCGCGCGCGCGTCAGGGTCTTGCGCTGGATGTCGCGCCAATGCGCATGGCCGCGCACGCGGTTGACCTGGCGGAACAGCGCCAGCATCAGCGGATTGTGCGTGGCGGCGGCCAGACGCTCGTGGAACAGAAGGTCGCCGTCGCCGAAGGCCGTCACGTCGCCGCCGCAGGCCTCCAGGCGCTTCAGCGCCTCGTCCAGCAATTCGATGTCGCGCGGCGTTGCCTTGCGCACGGCCAGGCGCACGAGATGCGGCTCGACCGCGCGGCGCGCTTCCAGCAGCTCCTGCGGGCTGGTCAGGTCGGCGACGTCGGATTCCGGATCGCGTCCGCGCGAGACGGCGGCGACGAAGGTGCCGCTGCCAACCCGCCGGGTGATCAGCCCCTGGCGTTCCAGCCGGTCGAGCGCCGCGCGGATCGTGCCACGCGCCCCGCCATAGGTGACGGCAAGCCCGCGTTCCGGCGGTAGGCGCTCGCCCGCGCGCCAGGCGCCCGCGCGGATCGCGTCGGCGATCGCCAGCGCGATGCGGCCGGCATCGGCGCGGGCGGAGTCATCTGAACCATTCTGAACCAATCTCGGCATTGGACGTTCGGCCATCCTCGAATGAGGCACTTGCCCGTGCAACACGCAATCGCCCGCTTGCATCGGCTGGAATTCCGCGTATAGCATGGCGTTGCGGTAGAAATATACCAATATTGATCCAATCAACCAAGGGGGACGAGCGATGTGCGGCATCGTCGGCCTGTTCCTGAAGAACAAGGCGCTGGAACCGGCGCTCGGGCATCACCTCGCCGGCATGCTGCTGGCGATGAGCGAGCGCGGGCCCGACAGCGCCGGCATCGCCATCTACGGCCACGGCAGCGAGGCTGCCGGCCGGCTGACCCTGTTCCACCCCGATCCGGGCCTTGACTGGGCCGCGCTCGCCGCGGCGATGAAGGCGGGGCTGGGGCGCAATGTCGGCCTCACGATCAAGGCGAACCACGCGATCCTGGTCGTCCAGGGCGGCACGGCCCCGGCGCGCGCCTGGCTCAAGGCCAACCGCCCGGACCTGCGCGTGATGGGCTATGGCCGCGCCATGGACGTGTTCAAGGATATGGGTCGGCCGGGCGATGTCGCGGCGCGCTACGACCTGGCCCATATGGGCGGCACCCACGGCATCGGCCACACCCGCATGGCGACGGAAAGCGCCGTCACCACCGAGCATTCGCACCCCTTCACGGCGGCGGACGACCTCTGCCTCGTCCACAACGGCTCGCTCAGCAACCACAACCGCCTGCGCGAATGGCTGAAGCGCCGCGGCCAGGAGTTCGAGACCGACAACGACACCGAGGTGGCGGCGCGCTACTTCGCCCATCGCCTCGGCGAGGGGTTGAGCCTCGGCGAGGCGCTGGAGGCGGGCTTGAAGGACCTCGACGGGTTCTACACCTTCGCCATGGGCACCGGCGACGGCTTCGCCGTGATGCGCGACGGCATCGCCTGCAAGCCGGCGATGCTGGCCGAGACCGACGACTGGGTGGCGATGTCCTCGGAATATCGCGGCCTCGCCGCCCTGCCGGGGGTCGAGAAGGCGCGGCTGTGGGAGCCCGAGCCATCCAAGGCCTATGTCTGGCACCGCGAGGGCGGGGCGCACGCTTGATCACGGTCGACCTTGCCGAGACGAAGCTGCGCGAGCTGAACCGCCGGCTGCACGCCCTGCCGCCGGGCACCAACGAGCGCGACTGGCGGCTGATCAACCCGCGCGGAACGCACTCCATTGCCGTCGGGCTCGACGCGCCGATCGACGTCACGATCGACGGGCATGTCGGTTACTACTGCGCGGGCATGAACAAGCAGGCGAATATCACGATCAACGGCCAGTGCGGCTGGGGCGTGGCCGAGAACATCATGTCAGGCGTGGTGCGCGTGCGCGGCAATGCCTCGCAGTCCGCCGCCGCTTCCGGACGCGGCGGACTGGTGGTGATCGAAGGCGACGCGTCGGCGCGCTGCGGCATCTCGATGAAGGGCGTCGACATCGTGGTGGGCGGCTCGGTCGGGCACATGTCCGCCTTCATGGCCCAGCGCGGCAACCTGGTGGTGTGCGGCGACGCCGGGGCGGACCTCGGCGATTCGATCTACGAGGCCAATCTCTATGTCGCGGGCAAGGTCGCCTCGCTCGGCGCGGACTGCGAGGCGAAGCCGATGGACGCCAAGCATCGCGAGGCGCTGAAGGCGCTGCTCGACCGCGCGGGAATCAAGGCCGACGTGACGCGGTTCAAGCGCTACGGCTCGGCGCGCAAGCTCTATCACTTCCACGTGGACCATGCCGAAGCGTACTAGCAAGCCCACCGCGCCAGCACCCGCTGCCGCGTTCGACGAGCGCGTCCAGCGCGAATCCGCCAGTTTCCCGCGCGGCGTGATCGCCGAAATCCAGCGCGCGGCCGACACCGGGATCTACGACATCCGCGGCTTCGGGGCGAAGCGGCGCCTGCCCAGCTTCGACGACCTGGTGTTCCTGGGCGCCTCGGTTTCGCGCTATCCGCTCGAAGGCTACCGCGAGCGCTGCGCCACCGACGTGACCCTGGGCACGCGCTTCGCCGGCAAGCCGGTCGAGCTGAAAGTGCCGGTGACGATCGCCGGCATGAGCTTCGGCGCGCTGGGCGCCCATGCAAAGGAGGCGCTGGGCCGCGCCGCGACGATGATGGGCACCAGCACCACCACCGGCGACGGCGGCATGACCGAGGAGGAGCGGCAATCCTCGAAGACCCTGGTCTACCAGGTGCTGCCCTCGCGCTATGGCCTCAACCCCGACGACCTGCGGCGCTGCGACGCGATCGAGGTGGTGGTGGGGCAGGGGGCCAAGCCCGGCGGCGGCGGCATGCTGCTGGGCCAGAAGATCACCGAGCGGGTGGCGGCGATGCGCGACCTGCCCGAGGGCATCGACCAGCGCAGCGCCTCCCGGCACCCCGACTGGACCGGGCCCGACGACCTGACCATCAAGATCGAGGAATTGCGCGAGGTCACCGACTGGCAGAAGCCGATCTACGTGAAGATCGGCGCGACCCGCGTGGCCTACGACGTGGCGCTGTGCGTCAAGGCGGGCGCCGACGTGATCGTGCTGGACGGCATGCAGGGCGG
>JADLEG010000169.1 GCA_020846275.1 Alphaproteobacteria bacterium | reverse complement strand
GAAGAACATCAGCGCGACGGCGATGTCGCGCTGGCGCAGCTGATCGAGCACGGGCACCAGCTCGTCGCGGTTCTGCTCGCGCCGGGTCGAGCCGATCTCCTTGCCGAAGCGCGCCGGCGCGGCGGCGATCACGGCGTCGGCCGGCGCGCCCTTCGCCGCCGCCTCCAGCGACAGCCAGGCGCCGACCGACTGGCCGGACAGGATCACGCGGCGATAGCCGGCGGCGCGGGCCTGCTGCGCCGCCTCGCTAAGCGCGGCCAGGTCCCGCGTGTAGCTCGGCCAGCGCCGGTCGAAGTCGTAGAAGTCGTAGCCCGCGTCGCGCAGGCGGTTCAGATATCCGTGCGGCGGATCGTCGGTGTTGTTGCCGCCGGCCAGCACGCCATGGCTCCAGATCACCAGGCCTGCCGCGGCGCCCGGGCCCCGCACCGGATAGTAGGGGCTCTGCGTCAGCGGCCCGATCGGCGGCGCACGGGGATCGGTCGGCTGGATCGACAGCGGGTCCATGCCCGCCGCGTTGATGTCGTTGAGCGACACCACGGTGCAGGGCGAGCGCGCGCCGTCGTTGCAGCGCTTCATCGCCTCGGCCACCACGTCGGCCACGGGGCGCGAGCCGCCGGTCTGGTAGGACCATCGGCCGTCGCGGTTCATCGCGAAGGCCTTGTTGAATCCGGCGATGCGGTACTGCTCGAAGCCGCCGCGGCCGGAGGGATTCAGGAGACTCAGATCCTGCGCCGTGGCGGGCGCGGTCAGCGCCGACGCGGCCAGGACATAGAGTGCCGCGCGCGTGGGCCCGAGGATCATGCCGCGGGCGGACCGGCTTCCTTGCCCTCGCCGCCGCCGATCTTCGGTTCCTCGCCCTTGAGCAGTCGGCGGATGTTCTGGTGGTGGCGCAGCCAGACCAGGGCGGCCACGAAGATCGCCAGTTCCATGCGCTGCGGATCGGCCAGCGCCAGCGCATAGAGCGGCGCAGCCGCCACCGCCACCAGTGCCGCCAGCGACGAGTAGCGGAAGATCGCCGCCGTCACGAGCCAGGTGCCGCAGGCGGCGAGCCCGACCGCCCAGGCAAGCCCGATCAGCACGCCCAGCGCCGTGGCGACGCCCTTGCCGCCCTTGAACTTCAGCCACACCGGGAAGACATGGCCGACGACGGCGAAGGCGGCGGCGATCACCGCCATGTCCGGTCCGAACTGCTTGGCGATCATGACGGCGCCCCAGCCCTTGAATCCGTCGAGGAACAGGGTCACGGCGGCCAAGCCCTTGTGCCCGGTGCGCAGCACGTTGGTGGCGCCGATATTGCCCGATCCGACCTTGCGGATGTCGCCCAGCCCGGCCAGGCGCGTCAGCACCAGCCCGAAGGGGATCGACCCGATCAGGTAGGCGGCCAGCGCGCCGACATAGTAGGGCATGGTGTACTGCCAGTCGCCGAGCAGGTGCAGCATGGTTCAGGCGGCGCCGTGGACGGTGCGTCCGTCGATCACCGTGCGTACGGCCATGCCCTGGACGGGGCGGCGCTCGAAGGGCGTGTTCTTCGATTTCGAACGGATCGCCGATTCCTCGATGACCCAGGGCCGGGCGGGATCGAACAGCAGCAGGTCGGCGGGCCGGCCCTTGGCCAGGCTGCCGGCCTTCAAGCCAAGAATCCGCGCCGGCGCCTCGGTCAGCCGCCTTATCACCTCGGGCAGCGTCAGGTGGTTGTTGTGGTAGAGCTCGAGCGACAGGGCCAGCAACGTCTCGAGCCCGATGCCGCCATACTCCGCGTGCACGAAGGGCAGGCGCTTGGAATCCTGGTCCTGCGGCGCGTGGTCCGACGCGATGGCGTCGATCGTGCCGTCGCGCAGCCCCGCGATGATGGCGCGGCGGTCGTCGTCCGAGCGCAGCGGCGGCGAAAGCTTGGCGAAGGTGCGGTAGTCGCCCACGGCCAGCTCGTTGAGCGCGAAATAGGGCGGGGCGGTGTCGCAGGTCACGGCGATCCCGCGCGCCTTGGCGCGGCGGATCAGCTCGACCGCTTCGGCCGTCGAGACATGGGCGACGTGGTAGCGCCCGCCGGTCAGTTCGACCAGGCGCAGGTCGCGCGCCACCATCATCGCCTCGGCGCAGGTGGGAATGCCGGACAGGCCGAGGCGCGTGGCGATCTCGCCCTCGTTCATCACGCCGGTATCGGCCAAGGCCGGCTCTTCCGGGTGCTGCACGATCAGCGCGCCGAAGGCCGAGGCGTAGCTGAGCGCGCGGCGCATCACCCGGGCGCTGGCGATGGCGCGCACCCCGTCGGTGAAGGCGACGGCGCCGGCCTCGCTCAACAGGCCGATCTCGGTGATGTCCTTGCCGGCCAGCTCCTTGGTGGCGGCGGCGTAGGCATAGACCTTGGCGCGCTTCACCTCGCGCGCGCGCCGGGCGATGAACTCGATGCCCGCCACGTTGTCGATCACCGGCTCGGTGTTCGGCAGGCAGACCATCGAGGTGATGCCGCCGGCGATCGCCGCGGCGCCGGCCGTCGCGATCGTCTCCTTGTGCTCCTCGCCGGGCTCGCGCAGCTGCACGCGGATGTCCACGAGGCCGGGAGCCAGGCACAGCCCGTTGGCGTCGATCGCCTCGATGCCCGCGGGCACGCCGTCGTTGAACAGGCGCGGGCCCAAATCGGCGATCGCCTCGCCCTCGGTCAAAAGCGCGCCCGGCGCGTCGAGGTTGCTGGCGGGATCGATCAGCCGCGCGTTGACATAGGCCACGCGGCCGTGGCCGTTCGCGGCTTGGTTCAGCGCCATCGGCTATTTCCCCGCGGGCGCGTTGCGCTGGCCGGGATTGCGGGTCAGCGCGTCCAGCACCGCCATGCGCACCGCCACGCCCATCTCGACCTGCTCGCGGATCAGGCTGCGGTCGATGTCGTCGGCGACCTCGCTGTCGATCTCGACGCCGCGGTTCATCGGGCCGGGATGCATGATCAGCGCGTCGGGCTTGGCCGACTTCAGCTTGTCGTAGTCCAGGCCGTAGAAGTGGAAGTACTCGCGGATCGACGGCACGAAGCTGCCCTGCATGCGCTCGGTCTGCAGGCGCAGCATCATGACGATGTCGCAGCCCTCGAGCCCCTTGCGCATGTCGTGGAAGACCTCGACGCCCAGGCGCTGGATGGCGGAGGGCAGCAGCGTGGGCGGCGCGATCAGCCGGACGCGCGCGCCCATGATCTGCATGAGCTGGATGTTCGAGCGCGCGACGCGGCTGTGCAGGATGTCGCCGCAGATCGCGACCAGCAGGCCCTGCAGCTTGCCGCGCCGCCGGCGGATGGTCAGCGCGTCGAGCAGCGCCTGGGTCGGGTGCTCGTGGCTGCCGTCGCCGCCGTTGACCACGGCGCAATTGACCTTCTGCGCGAGCAGCGCGACCGCGCCCGAATCGGGATGGCGCACGATCAGCACGTCGGGGTGCATGGCGTTCAGCGTCATCGCCGTGTCGATCAGCGTCTCGCCCTTCTTGATCGACGAGGTCGACACCGACATGTTGATCACGTCGCCGCCCAGCCGCTTGCCGGCCAGCTCGAACGACGTGCGCGTGCGCGTCGAGTTCTCGAAGAACAGGTTGATGACCGTGCGGCCGCGCAGGATGGTGCTTTTCTTGTCCTGCTCGCGGTTCTGCTGCACGTAGCTGTCGGCGAGGTCGAGCAGGAAGGTGATCTCGTCCGGCGAGAGTCCCTCGATTCCGAGGAGGTGGCGGTGCGGGAACCGCAACGGCGCTCCAGGATCGGGCTTCACGACGGTCATCGCGGCGGACATCGGCGGCGGACTATAGGTGCGCCGGAACGGGCGCGCAAGGCGGCGGGCGCCCGCGCCGATTCCGGCGGCTCCGGCCGATCCGTCGCGGCCGTTGGTCGCGGCGCGGCGGAGCCGCGATTCGATTCGCGCGTCAGAACACCAGCAGCATCAGCAGGGGCAGCGTCACCATCGCCACCACCGTCTCGACGGTGATGATGCCGGCCATGAGCCGGTGGTCGCCGCCCAGTTGGCGGGTCAGGATGTAGGACGAAGCCGAGGCGGGGCAGCCGTTGAACAGCACCGCGACCGAGGCGGTGGCGCCATGCACCCCCAGCATCGCGCACAGCGCCCCGGTCGCCAGCGGCAGCAGCACCAGCTTCAGCGCGCTTGCCGCCGCCAGGTCGCGGATGGAATCGCGCGCCGCCAGCAGGTCGAGCCCCGCGCCGACCGACATCAGCCCCAGCGGCAGCGCCGCCCGGCCCAGGATGTCGAGGAACTGCGCCAGCACGGAGGGCAGGGTCAGGCCCGCGACGTTCAGCAGGATGCCGAACAGGCAGGCCAGGATGATGGGATTGCGGGCGATCTGGCCGGCCAGGATCCGGCCGCGCAGCCCGGCGCCCACGCCGTGCGCCGCCAGCACCAGCACGCTCAGCACGTTGACCGCCGGGATCACCACCGCGATGCCGATCGACACCAACGTCAGCCCCGCGCTGTCGTAGAGTCCCGAGGCGCCGGCGATCGCCACGTAGGCATTGATGCGGATCGCGCCCTGGAACACGGCGGTGAAGGCGGGTCCGCCGATCCGCAGGACATGGCGCAGGCCATAAGCCGCGGCGGCGACCACCAGCACGGCGCCGAGCATGGCTACCGCCATCGGCCAGACCTGGATCTCCTCCAGCTCGATGCGCGCAAGGTTGGCGACCAGCAGCGCGGGGAACAGCAGGAAATAGTTCAGCCGCTCGGCCGGCACCCAGAACCCGTCGCCGTAGGGCCCGTAGCGGCGCATCAGGAAGCCGACCACGATCATCGCGAAGATCGGCACCATGGCCGCCAGCACGGCGCTCATGCCGAGGCGCTCGCGGGGCCGCCGGCGCCGCGCGCGGCGGCCAGCCGGTCGAGCAGCCCCTGCAGGATGTAGGCGGCGGCGGCCTTGTCCACCACTTCCGCCCGTCGCGCGCGCGACAGGTCGGCATCCAGCATGGCGCGGGTGACCGCGACGGTGGACAGGCGCTCGTCCCAGAACGCCAGCGGCAGGTCGATCCGCTCGAGCAGGTTGGCGGCGAACTGGCGCACCGACTGGCAGCGCCGCCCCTCGCCGCCGTGCATGTCGATCGGCAATCCCACCACCAGCCCGCCGACCTTGCGCTCGGCCGCCAATGCCTTGAGGTGCTCGACGTCGGTCGTGAACTTGCGGCGCCGGATCGTCTCCAGTGGGGTCGCAACCGTCAAGGTGGCGTCGGAGATCGCCAAACCGATGGTTTTCTCCCCTACGTCCAGTCCCATCAGCCGTTGGCCGGCGGATCGCGCCGCTTGCAGCGCAAGGGGGTCGACGACGGGCATGGGCGGCCAGAATCCTGAAGCGGGACCGGGAAAGGGGGGACACTACCAGAACCGGGCCCGCCGCCTAGGCGGAAATCGCGCCTGGCGGTTGCCCGTCCGGGCATGGCGATGCTAGGTTCCGCGCGTTTTTCGGACAACCCGGACGGATCGGACGACCCATGGCCCTGGACAGGACCGCCGTCGCGCATATCGCGCGGCTGGCGCGCATCAAGGTGAAGGAGGACGAGCTCGACG
>JADLEG010000168.1 GCA_020846275.1 Alphaproteobacteria bacterium | reverse complement strand
TGCGCCAGATCACCATCGCGCCGCTGCTGGCCGAGGCGATCCACCGCATCAGCGAGGAGCGCTCGGTATCGAGCCTGTTCGACTGACTTGAGATTCCCGCCGGGCGACCGGCGGGTGTGCGTGGGGCTGGCGGCACCCCTGGAGGCCGCGCCCCGAACCGAAATGGACAGAGCGAAGGAGCATTGCAGCCATGTCCGAGATCGTCAGCATCACCGCCGAGGCGCGGGAACGGGCCGGAAAGGGGGCCGCCCGGAGCACGCGCCGCACGGGCCGGGTACCGGCCGTGATCTACGGCAACAAGGAATCCCCCGTCACCATCTCGCTGGATCCCAAGGAAGTGGATACGGCGATCGCCAAGCGCGGCTTCTTCGCCCGCCCGCTCGACATCAAGCTGGGCGGCAAGCCGCACCGCGTGCTGCCGCGCGACGTGCAGCGCGACCCGGTGACGGACAAGCCGCTGCATCTCGACTTCATGCGGGTCGGCGCGGGCACGCGCATCCGCGTCGAGGTGCCGGTGCAGTTCGTGCGCGACGACCTGAGCCCGGGCCTGAAGCGCGGCGGCGTCTTGAACGTCGTGCGCCGGCAGATCGAGCTTTACTGCACCGTCGACACCATCCCCGAGAAGCTCGAGGTCAGCCTCGAGGGGCTGGACATCGGCGACAGCGTGCATATCAGCAAGGTCACCCTGCCCCAGGGCGTGAAGCCGACCATCGCGCGCGACTTCACCATCGCGTCGATCGCCGTGCCCAGCGCGGCCAAGGCGGCGGCCGAGGAAGCGCGCGCGGCGGCCGAGGCCGCGGCGGCGGGCGGCGCGGTCGAAGGCGCGGCGCCGGCGGAAGGCGCGGCGCCCGCGGCGGGCGCGGCACCCGCGGCGGGTACGGCGCCGGCGGCCGGCGGCAAGGCCCCGGCGGGCGGTGCGCCGGCGGCCGGCGGCAAGGCGCCGGCGGCAGCTCCGGCGGCCGGCGGCGGCGGCAAGAAGAAAGGCTGATCCTGCAGATCACCGATCCTCGTCCTTCGACAAGCTCAGGATGAGGATCGGTGACGAGCTGTCACAAGCCTCATCCTGAGCCTGTCGAAGGATGAGGCTTCGATCGGAAGCCTGCCATGCTGCTGCTGGTCGGGCTGGGCAATCCCGGCCCGAAATACGAACGCAACCGGCACAATGTCGGGTTCATGGCGGTGGACGCGATCGTCCGCCGCCATTCCTTCCAGCCGTGGCGCGTGAAGTTCGAGGGGCTGGCGGCCGAGGGCGCGATCGACGGCGTGAAGACACTGGCCTTGAAGCCGCAGACATACATGAACAACTCGGGCCAGTCGGTCGGCGCGGCGCTGCGCTTCTACAAGCTCACGCCCGGCCAGGTCGTCGTGCTCTACGACGAGGTCGACCTGGTGCCGTTCAAGGTGCGCGCGAAGACCGGCGGGGGTACGGCCGGGCACAACGGCATCCGCAGCATCGACCAGCATATCGGCCCGGACTTCCGCCGGGTGCGCATCGGCGTCGGGCACCCGGGCGACAAGGACAAGATGCTGTCGCACGTGCTGAACGACTTCGCCAAGGCCGAGCAGGCGGACCTCGACAAGGTGATCGACGCCATCGCCGAGGCAGCGCCGCTGCTGGCCCAGGACAACGACAACGCCTTCATGACCAAGGTCGCGCTGTTGACCCAGCCGCCGCGCGAGCCGAAGGCGCCCAAGGCCCCTCCTCCACCTTCCAGCAAGCAGGAAAACGACTGACGTGGGTTTCAATTGCGGCATCGTCGGCCTGCCCAACGTGGGCAAGTCGACCCTGTTCAACGCGCTGACCGCGACGATCGCGGCCCAGGCGGCGAACTATCCGTTCTGCACCATCGAGCCGAACTCGGGCCGCGTGGCCGTGCCCGACCCGCGGCTGGACACGATCGCGCGGCTGGGCAAGTCGGCGCAGATCATCCCGACCTTCCTGGAGTTCGTCGACATCGCGGGGCTGGTGCGCGGCGCCAGCAAGGGCGAGGGCCTGGGCAACCAGTTCCTCGGCAACATCCGATCGGTCGACGCGATCATCCACGTGCTGCGCTGCTTCGAGAGCACCGACATCATCCATGTCGAGGGTTCGATCGACCCGATCCGCGACGCCGAGACGGTCGACACCGAGTTGATGATCGCGGACATGGACAGCCTGGAGCGCCGCGTGCACGCCGCCGAGAAGAAGATGCGCGGCAACGACGCCGAGGCGAAGCAGCAACTCGCCGTGATGCAGCCCGTGCTGGAGGCCCTGCGCGCAGGCAAGCCGGCGCGCTCGGTCGATATCCCGAACGAGCTGATGCCGGCATTCAAACAGCTCCAGCTCCTCACGGCCAAGCCGGTGCTCTATGTCTGCAACGTCGAGGAGGCGGCCGCCGCGACCGGCAACAGCCAGACCGCGCGCGTCGCCGAGCGCGCCAAGGCGGAGGGCGCCGTGTCGGTGGTGATCTCGGCCGCGATCGAGGCCGAGGTGGCGCAACTGGCCGACCCCGAGGAGCGCGCGGCGTTCCTCGAGAGCCTGGGCCTGAAGGAAACCGGCCTGGCGCGGGTGATCCGCGCGGGCTATGGGCTGCTCGACCTCATCACCTACTTCACCGTGGGTCCCAAGGAGGCGCGCGCCTGGACCGTGCACAAGGGCGCCACCGCGCCCGAGGCCGCCGGCGTGATCCACACCGACTTCCAGCGCGGCTTCATCGCCGCCGAGGTGATCGCCTACGACGACTTCGTCGCCTGCGGCGGCGAGCAGGGCGCCAAGACCGCCGGCAAGATGCGCCTGGAAGGGCGCGACTACATCGTCAAGGACGGCGACGTGATGCTGTTCCGGTTCAACGTGTAGGGATTGCCCTCACCCTTCCGATGCTCTCGCATCGGGCCCCTCCCTCTCCCAGCTACGCTGGGCGAGGGCTCTGACCCTCGCCCGCGCCGCAGGCGTGGGAGAGGGTGGACGACGCGAAGCGTCGGCCGGGTGAGGGCCGGCGCCTCGCCTCAATTCATCCGGAGTATCTTCCCCGGGTTCATGATGTTGTCCGGGTCGAGCGTCTTCTTCAGCGCGCGCATCACGCTGATGGCGTCGCCGTGCTCGGCGACCAGGAAGTCCATCTTGCCCATGCCCACCCCGTGCTCGCCGGTGCAGGTGCCTTCCAGGCGCAGCGCGCGGTTGACGAGGCGCTCGTTGATCTCGTGCGACTCGTGCAGTTCCTTGGGGTCGTTGGGATCGATCAGGATGATCAGATGGAAATTGCCGTCGCCCACGTGGCCCAGGATGTGGATCGGCATCGACGCGGCGCGCATGTCGGCCTCGGTCTCGGCGATGCATTCGGCCAGGCGCGAGATCGGCACGCACACGTCGGTGGACACGGCGCGCGCGCCCGGGCGGGTCTGCAGCCCGGCGAAATAGGCGTCGTGCCGCGCCTGCCACAGCTTGTTGCGCTCCTCCATCGTGTGGGCCCAGCGGAAATTGTCGCCGCCGTTCTCCTTGGCGATCGCCTCGACCATCGCCACCTGCTCGGCGACGTAGTTCTTGGTGCCGTGGAACTCGAACATCAGCGTCGGCGTCACCTTGTGGTCGAGCTTGGAGTACTTGTTGACCGCCTCGACCAGGCTGGCGCCTAAGAGTTCCACACGCGCAATGGGTATGCCGGACTGGATGATGGCGATCACCGTATCGATCGCCGCCTTCACGCTGGGGAACGGGCATACCGCCGAGCTGATCTGCTCGGGAATGCCGTAGAGCCTGAGCGTCACCTCGGTGATCACGCAGAGCGTGCCTTCCGAGCCCACGAACAGGCGCGTCAGGTCGTAGCCCGCCGCCGACTTCTTGGCGCGGCGCGCGGTGCGGATCACGCGCCCGTCGGCCAGCACCACGGTCAGGCCCAGCACGTTCTCGCGCATCGTGCCGTAGCGCACGGCGTTGGTGCCCGACGCGCGGGTCGACGCCATGCCGCCGAGCGATGCGTCGGCGCCCGGGTCGATCGGGAAGAACAGGCCGGTGTCCTTGATGTGGTTGTTGAGCGTCTTGCGCGTGACCCCCGCCTCCACGGTCACGTCGAGGTCCTCGGGATTGACGCGCAGGATCTTGTTCATCCCGCTGACGTCCAGGCAGATGCCGCCATGGATCGCCAGGATATGTCCTTCGAGCGAGGTGCCGGTGCCATAGGGAATGATCGGCGTCTTGTGCCGCGCGCAGATCTTGACGATTTCCCTGACCTCCTCGGTGGACTGCGCGAACACCACCGCGTCGGGCGGCGCGTAGGGGAAATAGGACTCGTCCTTGCCGTGATGCTCGCGCACCCCGGGCGAGGTCGACACGCGTTCGCCGAAGCGCCGCGTAAGCTCCTCGACCGTCGCGCCGTTGCGTGGCGCTGCCTTGGCGACCATGGGCTACCCGTGTTTCCCGTGCTTGATGATTGAAATCATTCTAGGGCAAGGGCGTGGGGCCTACAAGCGCGGGGCCTCGCCGTCAGGACGCGCGCGCAAAGGGATCGACCAATTGGACCCCGGTCCGCTCGAACCCGCGCCTGTCGCGCGTTGCAACGACAAGGCCGTGTTCGAGCGCGGTCGCGGCGATCATCAGGTCCGTATTCTCGTAACCGAGCTCGCCCGAGAGTTGCCCCCATCGGCGTGCGATCTTCGCGTCAACGGGAATGATCCGATCGGCATAGCCAACAAGCGTTTGCTCGATCCATTCCGACAATGCACGGGCGTGGGGCGGATTGCGCGATTTCTGGGCCGATGCTCCGCGTTCGACCTCAGCAATCGTGGCGACGCTGAGAAACAGATCCTCCGTCGGGTGGGCCCGAAGCCATGCGACCACCTCGAGCGATGGCCGCGGCCGGCGCATTTCCGACAGGACCATGGTGTCGAGGAGGTACTTCACCATTCGATATCGCGCATCTTGACCTTCATGCGCTTGATCGGCGGACCTTTCGGAATTGCCAGAAGCTGCTCGACAAAACTGGGGCGCACCTGCGGCTGCGATTTTCGCAGCCGCTCGAACTCCTCCGCCGCCACCACCACGACGGCCGGCGCGCCGCGCTTGGTGACGGTCTGCGGGCCGTCGCGCCGCGCCGCCTCCACCACCGCGCTGAACTTGTTCTTGGCGTCCTGCACCGACCAGGTCGCGCCCATCGCTTATCTCCTGGCTAGCTAGCTATCTGGCTAGCCAGATATAGCCCGGACCAAGCCCCGATTCAAGTCCGCTGTGCGCCCAGGGCCAGCCTCGCCGCCAGCGCCGCCATGATCCCGGCGACGATGCGGTTCTGCCAGCGCCACCATCGGGCGCGCCGGGCGAAGAAGGCGCCGGCCCGTCCCGCCAGAACGCCCACGGCCAGGTTCACGATCGTGCCCGAAACGTTGAACACCGTGCCCAGCACGACCAGCTCCAGCGCCACGTTGCCGCCCGCCGGATCGACGAACTGGGGCAGGAAGGCGAGGAAGAACAGCGCCACCTTGGGGTTCAGCACGTTGGTGACGGCGCCCTGGGCGAAGATGCGCCACAGGCTCGACTTGGGCAGGCCGGCTGGCTGCGGCGGCAGGTCGCCCTGCTTCCAAAGCTGCACCGCGATCCACAAGAGATAAGCCGCGCCGGCCCAGCGGATCACCTCGTAGGCCATGGCCGAGGCCGCCAGCACCGCCGCAAGTCCGAGGGCCGCGAAGCCGGTATGCACCAGCGCGCCGGCGCCGATCCCCAGCGCCGACACGATGCCCGCCCGCCTGCCCTCCGCCGCCCCGCGCGCCGCGACGTAGAGCATGTCCGGCCCGGGCGTGAGATTGAGCGCGAAGCCCGCGGCGAGGAAAGCGAGAAAGGCGGGAAGCGACGGCAGCAACTCGGGCATGGGCGGGCCTCAGCGGTATTTGAACTTCGGGCTCCAGTCGTCCGCGCCTTCGCGCAGCAGGTCGAATATATGCCAGACCGCGCAGAAATCGTCGCCCGGGCTGAAGCCGGTGTCCGACACGCGCAGGATGCGCCCGCCCTTCTTCTGGAACACCGAGATGCCGGGCAGGTAGCCGCCGCTCTCCGAGCGGTAGCCCATGTCCTGGGCGAAGCTGGTGCCCCGGTGGCTGACCATCGGGAAGCGCCAGCCGCGGCTCTTGGCGAACTTCTTCTGCGCGGCAGGTGGGTCGGGGCTGGACACCACGAAGGCCGCGCGGTCGGCCAGGTGATGGCATACGCCGTTGAACCCGTCGGCCCACATCGTGCAGTAGGGACAGGACGCGCCCATGTTGTGGATCACGAACAAGTCGCGCCGGCCGCCGAACAGGTCCGACAGGCGCGTCCGGCCGGCGGGGGTTGCGAAATTGTAGTCTTGCACCGGCTCCGCCTCGGCCTTCGCCTGGATGTCGCGCATCCGTGCGCGGATCGCCGCGATCTTCTCGCGATAGGCGCCCAGCCGCTTGTTCGCTTGAGCGTATTTCATCGCCGCTCCCCTTCACGCCTCGTAGCGGTCGCGATAGCGCACCCACGCCATCGTGTGACTGAGGCCCTCCTCGTCGCGGCCCTTCGGCACCAGGTCCAGGTACTGGTAGGCCGCGTTCATCATGTCGAGGCCGCGCGCATAGCAGGAATAGGTGTGGAACACGCCGCCTTTCGCGTCCTTGTAGAAGACGCTGATGCCCGGCATCTCCGACGCCGCCTCGATCGGCGCGTAATTGTATTGGAACTCGCCCTTCGCCATCTCCTCGGGCGTGGCCGAGACGTGAAAGTCGAAATTGAAGTCGTTGCCGGCGGAGGACACCCACTTGAAGGTCCAGCCCATGCGCTTCTTGAATGCCTCCAGCTTGGCCAGCGGCGCGCGCGAGACGGCGATCATGGCCACGTCGCGATGCGCCAGGTGCACCACGTTGCGCTCGAAATTGTCGGCCCAGAACGAGCAGCTCTTGCACGGGTTCTCCGCCTTCGGCCCATACATGAAGTGATAGACGATGAGCTGCGACCGGCCGGCGAAGAGCTGCGCCAGGGTTTCCTTGCCGTCCGGCCCGTCGAAAACATAGTCCTTCTCGACCCGCTCCCACGGCAGCTCGCGGCGCGCCTGGCTCAGTTCGTCGCGCAGGCGCGTGAACTCCTTCTCCTTGGCCAGGAACCGCTTGCGCGCGGCCATCCAGTCCTTGTGCGGGACGATCCTGTGATTCTCGATCATGCTCCCTTCTCCTTTCGCTTGGCTTGCTTCTTGAAACGCGTGCCGCGAGGCCGCTCGGGTTTCTCCAGCGCGGCCGCCAGCAGGTCGAACTGCGCCTGCCAGTACCTGGTGTAGCGGTTGATCCACACCGCGGCGGCGAAGATCGGGCCGACGTCCAGGCTGCAGCGGCTGATGCGGCCGGTGCGCGCCTGCTGCACCAGCCCGGCGCGCACCAGCACCTGGATGTGCCGCGACACCGCCTGCAGGGAAATGGCGAACGGCGCCGCCAGTTCCGAAACCAGCAGGGCCTCCTTGTCCAGCCGCGCCAGGATCGCGCGCCTGACCGGGTCGCTGAGCGCGAAGAACACGCGGTCGAGCAGCGCCTCGTCGGGATCGGCGTCCCGTTCGATGAAGGCGACGTTTGCCGGCGTGGCTGCCATGCCGGCCTGATTATCAAACGATCGGTTGATTGTCAATTGACAGGTTGATTGTCCCGACATGAAGATGCCTGGGCGCAACCGGGGAGGTTTGGCGCCGGCCCTGCAACAACGCGGATCGAACGGCTAGTGTCCCGATTCCGAAGTTCGTCCGTGTTTGCGACGCACGCCGTACGAACGTCGGAATCGAAAAGGACACGAGCAACTATTTCAAGTCTAGTGCCCCTTTGGAACCCGAAGTTCGCCTCCGGTCTCGCGATCAAGAGAGGGCGAACTTCGGGTTCGGGGCACTAGAGGATGTAGGGCACGCCGCTGCAGACCGTGGCAACGACCAGGAGATTGGCCGCCATGCTGCTCCAATGCACCACGCGCAGCCGCCGCATCGCCGTACCGTCGCCGGCACGGCACGCATCCTGCTGATCGTCGATGCGTTGCAGCGTCCTGTCCCGCAAGGCCAGGGCACTGGCCGCCAGCAGCAGCATGCCGGCCATGAAGCCGATGCGGCCGCTGGCGGCGAAGGCCGCAGTGGCCACAAACCCCGTGACGGCCACCATCCAGAAGTAGGCGTTGAAAAGCCCGCGGAACAATTGCGCCACTTCCGGGACGTCGAGCCGCACGAACAGGAACGGGATCGAGGCGAAAAAGAAATAGAGCAGCGAAAAAAGAACGATCACCACTGCGTAGAACGCCACGAAGCTGGGCACCATGAGTTCACCCCGAGCAAGCGACCGGCTTTGATCGATACTAGCGAGCAGACCCCCGCCTGCCAAATGTCAATGGCGGCATTGGACCCCTTGCCTTGCCGCTTGCTCGCAGAAAGGGAGATCCGCTAGTCCGCCGCCTGCTTCACAGGCTTGTCCTCGCGCCTTGCCGCCGGTGGGCCGTAGCCGCCACCGCTCGGCGTCTGGATCACGAACACGTCGCCCGGGTTCATCTCGGCCTTGTCGCAGGCCGTGAGCTCGACGCGGCTGCCGTCCGTGCGCTCGACCCAGTTGCGGCCGGCGATGCCGGGCGCGCCGCCCTCGAGCCCGAAGGGCGGGATGCGGCGGTGATTGGCCAGGATCACCGCGGTCATCTTCTCGCGGAAGCGCACGCGGCGGATCGTGCCGTCGCCGCCGCGCCACTGCCCCGCCCCGCCCGATCCGCGGTTGATCGCGAAATCCTCGAGGATCACCGGGAAGCGCCATTCCAGCACCTCGGGGTCGGTCAGGCGCGAGTTGGTCATGTGGGTGTGCACGGCCGAGGTGCCGTCGAAGCCCGGGCCCGCGCCCGAGCCGCCGCAGATCGTCTCGTAGTACTGGTAGGTGTCGTTGCCGAACGTGAAGTTGTTCATCGTGCCCTGGGCGCCCGACATGACCCCCAGCGCGCCGTAGAGCGTGTCGGTGATGACCTGCGAGGTCTCGACGTTGCCCGCCACCACGGCGGCCGGATAGCTGGGGCGCAGCATCGAGCCTTCGGGGATGACGATGTCGAGCGGCTTCAGGCAACCCTCGTTCATCGGGATGTCGTCGTCCACCAGCGTGCGGAAGACATACAGCACGGCGGCGCGGCACACCGCGGAGGGTGCGTTGTAGTTGGTCGGGCGCTGCTTGCTGGTGCCGGTGAAGTCGATCTTCGCCCGGCGCGCCTTCTTGTCGATGGAGATCGTCACCTTGATGACGCTGCCGTCGTCCATCTCGTAGGTGAAGCCGCCGTCCTTCAGCACGTCGAGCACGCGGCGCACTTGCTCCTCGGCGTTGTCCTGCACGTGCTTCATGTAGGCCTGCACCGTGTCGAGGCCGAAATGCTCGACCATCCGGCGCAGCTCCTGCAGCCCCTTCTCGTTGGCGGCGATCTGCGCGCGCAGGTCGGCCAGGTTCTGGTGCACGTTGCGCGCGGGATACTTGGCGCCGAGGAACAGCTGGGTGATCTCCTTCTCGCGGAAGCGGCCCTGCTCCACGAGCACCTCGTTGTCCAGCAGCACGCCCTCTTCCTCCACCACGCTGCTGTCGGGCGGCATGGAGCCGGGGGTGATGCCGCCCACGTCGGCGTGGTGGCCGCGGCTGCCCACGTAGAACAGGATGGTCCGACCGTCGTCGTGGAACACCGGCGTGACGACGGTGATGTCCGGCAGGTGCGTGCCGCCGTTGTATGGTGCGTTGAGCACGAACACGTCGCCCGGCTTCATCTTGCCCGTGCGCTCGCGGATCACCGTGCGGATGCTCTCGCCCATCGAGCCGAGGTGCACCGGCATGTGCGGTGCGTTGGCGATCAAGGCGCCGTCGGCGGCGAACAGCGCGCAGGAATAGTCGAGCCGCTCCTTGATGTTCACCGAGTAGGCCGTGTTGCCCAGCGTCACGCCCATCTGCTCGGCGATCGACATGAACAGGTTGTTGAACACCTCGAGCATCACCGGATCGACCGTGGTGCCGATCGCGGCCTGGCGGCGCTTCGCCACCACGCGCTTCAGCACCAGGTGATTGAGCGGCGTTACCGTCGCGCGCCAACCCGGTTCGACCACCGTCGTGGCGTTGGCGTCGATGATGATGGCCGGCCCGTCGATCGACTGGCCGGGCGACAGGTCGTCGCGGTCGAAGACCGGCGTGCGGTGCTCGCCGCCCTCGGTGAACATGGCGACCTTCGCGCGCTCGTTCGCCCGCCCGCCGCCCGCTGGGGGCGGCGGCTCGGCGACGGGGTCGGAATGCCCGACGACCTCGACCGAGGCGGCCTCGATCACGTGCGCCTTCTCGGGCATGAAGAAGCCGTATTGCTGCTGGTGCGCCGCCTCGAACGCCTTGACGATGCCCGGGCGGTCGGCGAAGTCGACCAGCATCGGCGTGTCGGTGCCGGCATAGCGCACCAGCACGCGGCGATGCACCGAGATGCGGTCGTCGGGCACGCCCTGCCGGCGCATCTCCGCCACGCCGTCCTGGGCCAGTGTGTCGAGCTGCCGCTTGGCGCTGGGGATCGCCTCGTCGTCCAGGTTCAGCTCCAGCGCCTGCTCGCGCATCACGCGCAGGTCGGCGAGGCCCATGCCATAGGCCGATAGCACGCCCGCGAGGGGGTGGATGTAGACGTTCGTCATGCCCAGCGCGTCGGCCACCAGGCAGGCATGCTGCCCGCCGGCGCCGCCGAAGCAGTTGAGCGTGTATTCGGTGACGTCGTAGCCGCGCTGCACCGAGATCTGCTTGATCGCGTTGGCCATGTTCTCCACGGCGATCTTCAGGAACCCCTCCGCCACTTCCTCGGGCCGGCGGTCGTTGCCGGTCTTGTCCTTGATCTCCTGCGCAAGGGCCGCGAACTTGCGCCGGACCACCTCGGCGTCGAGCTTCTGGTCGCCGTTCGGCCCGAACACCTTGGGGAAGAAGTCGGGCTGGATCTTGCCCAGCATGACGTTGGCGTCGGTCACGCAGAGCGGCCCGCCGCGGCGATAGCAGGCCGGGCCGGGATTGGCGCCGGCGGACTCCGGCCCCACGCGATAGCGCGCGCCGTCGAAGAACAGGATCGACCCGCCGCCCGCCGCGACGGTGTGGATGCGCATCATCGGCGCGCGCATGCGCACGCCCGCCACCAGCGTCTCGAAGGCGCGCTCGTACTCGCCGTCGTAGTGCATCACGTCGGTGGAGGTGCCGCCCATGTCGAAGCCGATCACCTTGCCGAAGCCCGACGTGGTGGCGGTCTGAACCGCGCCCACCACGCCGCCCGCCGGACCCGAGAGGATCGCGTCCTTGCCCTGGAAGCGGTGCGCGTCGGTGAGCCCGCCGTTCGACTGCATGAACATCAGCCGCACGTCGCCGAGCTGCGAGGCCACCTGGTCGACGTAGCGCCGGAGGATCGGCGAGAGGTACGCGTCGACGACGGTGGTGTCGCCGCGGCTCACCAGCTTCATCAGCGGGCTGACCTCGTGGCTGGTGGAGACCTGGGTGAAGCCGATCTCCCGCGCCAGCTTCGCCACCGCCTGCTCGTGCGCCGGGAAGCGGTAGCCGTGCATGAACACGATGGCGACTGCGCGGATGCCGGAGTCATAGGCCGCCTTCAGCCCCTTGCGCGCGGAATCGAGGTCGAGCTTCGCCAGCACCGCGCCCTTGGCGTCCACCCGTTCGTCGATCTCGACGACCCGCTCGTAGAGCATCTCGGGCAGCACGATCTTGCGGGCGAAGATCTTCGGCCGGTTCTGGTAGGCGATGCGCAGCGCGTCGGCGAAGCCCTTGGTGATGGCCAGCAGCGTGCGGTCGCCCTTGCGCTCGAGCAGCGCGTTGGTCGCGACCGTCGTGCCCATCTTGACCGCCGAGACGCGCTGCGATGGAATCGGCGCGGTGCCGGCCACGCCCAGCAGGTCGCGGATGCCCTGGACCGCCGCGTCCTTATAGCGCTCGGGGTTCTCGGACAGCAGCTTGTGCGTGACGATCGAGCCGTCCGGCCGCCGCCCGACGATGTCGGTGAACGTGCCGCCGCGGTCAATCCAGAACTGCCATTGATCGGCGGCGCGGGTCGCGGTGTCGGCCATCGGTCGGTTCCCGGATTGTCAGGAGGTCGCCGCTGACGTAGCAACCCCCGGCGTTCAGCGCAAGCCGAGTGCCGTTGCCACGCGCTTGGGCAGCTTCTTTCCCTTGAATGGATTAAGGACCGTCACGCCGCCGAACCGCCCGCCGTCGTGCAAATCTTCGCTCAGCAGCAAGGTGCAGCCGGCCGATTCCACGGTTGCAAGCAGGATTGCATCCCAGACGGACACCATCTTCGAGTTCCACAACTCAAGACCCTGCAGCATACCCGTCAAATCGGGACCGATGACGTCGAACGCGGCCGACCAATCGCGTACCTGCGCCAGAACCATCGCCTTGTCGACCAGCCGCTTTCGACTCGCAACCTGGGCGAACTCACCTAGCGCCTGCGTCGTCAGCACACAAGGGCCCCGCACCGCAAGGTCAAGGATCTCGAGGGCGCGATTTTGCCGTTCGCCCTCCGCCGCATCGACAGAATAGATCAGGACATTGCTGTCGAGGCTGAACCGCTCGGTCATCGTTCATTCAATTTCAGGCGCTTGTAGAATTTCTTCGCGCGCAGATGTTCCTCGTAGATTTCATCCCGGTCGAACTTCCGGATGCCCAGCGGCCAGCCTTCGCGCGCCCTTGCCATCGCGCGAGCGTGAGCCCGCTCCTGTTCCGGCGTCAGCACGCGCCTGCCGCCTTTGGGAGAGGCAATGATCCGTGCCACCGGCCGGCCGTTGCGGGTGACGGTGAATTGCTTGCCACCCTCAACATCCCGCAGAACCCTAGCGAAGTTCTGGTTCGCCTCGCGCGAAGTGATTATCTTGTCCATCTCGATTCCTGGCCTGTGCCATGAAATTGTAGTACATTATGTAGTACTTTGTCCCTGCGATTTCCAGCCTGGTCCAACTCATGAATTCCCGCCGCCGCTTCCTGCTGACATCCGGTGCCGCGCTTGCCGCCCCGGCCCTGCTGCGGTTCCCGCTCGCCTGGGCCGCCGGCGACCCCTTCGCGCTGGGCGTCGCCTCGGGCGATCCGTGGCCGGACAGCGTGGTGCTGTGGACGCGGCTGATGCTCGGCGATCCCGGCACGCCGCCGCCGCAGACGGCCGAAGTCCAATGGGAACTCGCCGAGGACGACGCGTTCAGGCGCATCGTGAAGCGCGGCACCGCAACGGCGTCGCCCGACCTCGCGCACGCGGTGCATGTCGTGCCGACCGGGCTGCAGCCCGGCCGCTGGTACAGCTATCGCTTCCACCATGCCGGCGCTACCAGCCCCGCGGGGCGCACGCGCACCGCGCCGGCGCCGGGGGTCGTGCCGGAAAAATTCAGCTTCGCCTTCGCCTCCTGCCAGCAATACGAACAGGGCTTCTATGCCGCGCACCGGCACATGGCGGCCGAGGATATCGACCTGGTGCTGTTCCTGGGCGACTACATCTACGAGATCAGCTATGGCCGCGAGAAGGTGCGCCAGCACGACGCGCCCACGCCCAAGACCCTGGCCGACTACCGCCGGCGCTACGCGCTGTACAAATCCGACCGCGACCTGCAGGCATCGCATGCCGCCTGTCCCTGGTCCGTCACCTGGGACGACCACGAGGTCGCGAACGACTACGCCAGCGACCGCTCGGAGACCCTGACCCCGCGCGACGAGTTCCTGGCCTTGCGCGCGGCAGCCTACCAGGCGTTCTACGAGCATATGCCGCTGCGCCCGGCGCAGCGCCCGAAGGGTCCGGACGCCCAGCTCTACCGCATGCTGCGTTTCGGCGACATGGCGAGCGTGCTGCTGACCGACGATCGCCAGTACCGCTCGTACCACGCCTGCCCCAAGCCCGGGCGCGGCGGCGCCAACGTGGTGGGGGACGACTGCGCCGAACGCTTCGAGTCCGCCCGCACCATGCTGGGCGCGGCGCAGGAACGCTGGATGGCCGATACGCTGGCCCAGAGCAAGGCGCGCTTCACGATCATCGCCCAGCAGACGCTGGTGGCGCAGCTCGACGAGAACGAGGGCCAGGGACGCAGGGTGTGGACCGAGGCATGGGACGGGTACCCCGCCGCCCGCCGGCGCATGATCGACGCCATCGCCAATTCGGGCGCGGCGAACCCGATCATCGTCGGCGGGGACATGCACACGTTCTACGCCGCCGACGCCAAGCGCGACTACGACCGGCCCGACTCCGCGACCGTCGCCACCGAATTCGTCGGCGGCTCGATCACCTCGCAGGCGCCGGGCCAGAACCTGCTGGACCGCTGGATCAAGAACAATTCCCACATGTACCTGGCCGAGGGCCGGCTGCACGGCTATGGCCGCTGCGTGCTGACCCGCCGCGGGGCCACGGTCGACTTTCGCGCGCTGGACGACCACAAGCGGGCGGATTCCGCCATCCGCAGCTTCAAGACCTACGACGTCGAGCCGGGCCGGCCGGGCATCAACCCCAGGACGTGATTGCCAAGACCATTGCCCGGCCGGCCAAGTCTCCGTAGGGTGTCGCCCGCATGATGTGGAAACTTGCCCTGATCGTTCCCGCGATCCTGCTGGCCGGGCCGCTGGCCGCGATCGCGCTCGGCGTCGTCGATGTCACCCGGCCGTGGCATGTCGGCCACCGCAACCCGGCCGGGCTGGCGCCCGATCCCGCCGCGACGTCGGAAACCGTGATCCAGGTCTATGCCGCCCGCACCCTCGGCTGGCGCGGCGCCTTCGGCCTGCACACCTGGATCGCGATCAAGCTGCGCGATGCGCAGGAATACACGGTCTACGAGGTGATCGGCTGGCGGCAGTACCGCGGCCTGCCGGTGTTCGTGGCGCATAATCGCGCGCCGGACGGGTACTGGTTCGGCAATCGTCCCTGGATCGTCAGCGAGCTGCGCGGCGCGAACGCCGACGCGGCGATGCGGCGCGTGCTGGACGCCATCGACTCCTACCCGCACAAGGACAACTACCGGATGTGGCC
Source organism: Alphaproteobacteria bacterium (assembly GCA_020846275.1). Lineage (GTDB taxonomy): Bacteria > Pseudomonadota > Alphaproteobacteria > JAEULC01 > JAEULC01 > JAEULC01. The sequence continues at coordinate 931 of JADLEG010000168.1, read as the reverse complement.
GGGCCCCAACAGCAACAGCTTCACCGCCCATGTCGGGCGGCTGGTGCCCGAGCTGGCGATGGACCTGCCGGCCACGGCGCTGGGCAAGGACTATCTGGGCCTGACGACGGTGTTCGCGCCGAGCCCCAGCGGCACGGGCTACCAGTTCTCGCTGTTCGGCGCATTGGGCGTGATGGCGGCGCGGCGCGAAGGGCTCGAGGTCAACTTCCTCGGCTTCACCTTCGGCGTCGATCCCAGCGCGCCGGCGCTCAAATTGCCGGGCCTGGGCCGGATCGGCCCGGCGGCTTCGTCGTCCTGACCGTTCAGGCCCGGTTACGCCACGCCGACGGCGCCCTGCGCGGCGTCCATTGCTCGAAGGCCGAGGCAACGCTGGCGTGACCCACGTCCATCGCCTCCTGCCATAGCGACCAGCCATCGGGCGCCTTCAGCGCCATGGTGGCCTCGACCTCGCCGCCCAGGTCGATCAGGCGGCCGGCGAACTTGTCGGCGATGTGGCGCATGCGGCCGTTCTCGGCCAGGCAGATCATGAAGACCTGCTCGACCCCGCGGTTGCGCGCGATGGTGAGCGCCCGGCGCAGCAGCTCGGTGCCCACCCCGCGGTCCTGCCAGTCCTTGTCCACCGTCACCGCGATCTCGGCGCGCGTCACGATCGGCACGCCGAAGCGGACCAGTTCGGCCGCGCCGCGAACCCGGCCGTCCTCGATCCAGGCCACGACGACCACGTGGAACCGGTCCAGCCCGTCCACATAGGCGGCGATGCGTTCGTCGGAAAGCTGGCCCTGGAACCGGCGGATGCGATCGTCAGGCTCCAGGCGGAGCAGATGCTCCTTCAGCAGGCCGAACTCGGTCGGCAACAACGTCCGGATGACGTGCATGGCGAACTCCTTCATGAAAGTCGCGACGCACTTCCCGGGCATTTCTCCCAATCTGG